>CAZMFD010000055.1:0-6213 GCA_964565445.1 uncultured Geobacteraceae bacterium | reverse complement strand
CTAAACAGGTATAATCTTAAACTTTAATAGTAAGCCAGCAACGCCCGGGGAATATATTCTTCCGGGCATTTTTTTGTCTGCCCGGAGGAATAAAGCAAAAAAGTAGTTTTGATTGCCGGTTTCAGGTTAATGTGATCAACAATCTATCTATAATTTTTTATTTACCAGAGGAGGAGCATATGTCAGAAATTAAGAGTAAATACTGGTTGGATTCTTCCCAGGCGGCCCTGCTGGTCATCGATGTGCAGGATAAACTGATATCAGCGATGGATCAGCAGCTTTATCAACAATTGTTACAGAACATCCCCCTGCTGATCGACGGGTTTAAGACTCTGGGTTTGCCAATGATGGCGACTGAGCAGTACTCCAAAGGGCTCGGACATACGATTCCCGAATTAGAAAACGCCACCGAGCATCACTGTATTGAAAAGCTGACATTTAGTTGCTGTGGTGATGAGGGTTTCCTTTCTGCCCTGAATAAAATCAAAGCGCGTCAGGTGGTTGTGGTGGGCATGGAGACCCATGTCTGTGTGTTGCAGACGGTGATCGATCTGCTTGATCGGGGCTATGTTGTGCATCTGGTGCGCGATGCGGTGAGTTCCCGCTTTGTTAATGATTTCAACAATGCCCTTGAACTTGCCGCCGCCGCCGGGGCGGTCATCACAACAACTGAAACAGTCCTCTTTCAGCTGGTCAAGGTGGCCGGTAGTGATAACTTCAAAGCCATTTCCAGGCTAGTAAGAAAAAGAGAAATTTAATGTCGAACCTGGTATTGATGCTGCTGATTGCCTGTGGCGGCGTTGCTGTGGCGATTCAACCCTCAATTAACGCCAGACTGGCACAAAAAACCGGCTTTCTTGAAGCTGCGACCATCTCCTTTGCGGTTGGAACCCTGGTGCTGCTGCTGGTTTCTCTGCTGTCGGGGCAGGGGAGTTTCAGGCGGATTGTCGAGGTCCCCTGGTGGCAACTGACCGGCGGTTTCTTTGGTGCCTTTTTTGTCACCATGACCATCGTCGGCGTACCGCGTATCGGTACGACAGCAGTGCTGGCCCTGACCATCGCCTCGCAACTGACAGCTGCGATGGTGATGGATCATTATGGGGTTTTAGGGATGCGCGGTATTCCCGTGGACGGCAAACGCATTGTCGGGGTTGCGCTGCTGTTGATTGGCGTCTTTCTGGTGTGCAAAAGGTAAGAAGCAGGGAGTAGGGAAAGTCAGTCCTGCCAGAAAAAACCTAATGGGTCCTGGCTGATGGCGGTCAGCAGTTTGCCGAGTTCCAGGGTCGGGCCGGTGTTGAGATAAAACTGCCAGTGTGAACCATTCTGGTGATGCAGGCTCCATTGGTTCAGTTCCGGGCTGAAGCGGAGCTGAGCCATGGGCAGTTCGCGGGTTGTTGACGTCTTGCTTGTGCCCCTTCTGACTTCAAACAGATGAACCTGCAAGCCGGTGATACGGTAATCCAGTCGGCGCGGGTTTGTCGGGTGGTGGCCGGCGCTACGGCAGAAGTCATCGAGCCTGCGCAGAGCACTTTGATGAAGGAATTCCGGCAGCTCGCTCATGGCGGACATTCTGCACAGTGAGAGCGGAAGAGATTGGTGCTTAAATAACGATCGCCTCGATCAGGCAGCACCACGACAATCGTGGCATGGTGCACATCCCTGGCCAGATTCAGGGCCCCAGCCACCGCTGCCCCACTTGACATCCCAACAAATAATCCAAGCTGTTGCGCCATGTCCCGTGTGGTTTCAAACGCGACCTCATCCCAGACCATCAGTTTTTTTGCCAGCTTGCGTTCATCGTAGATGGCGGGCACAATCGCTTCTTCCATGTTTTTAAGCCCCTGAATCTTGTGCCCCAGGCTGGGTTCAATGCCGATAATCTGGACCATGGGGGCCCTTTCCTGAAAAAATCGGCTGGTGCCCATCAGAGTGCCTGAGGTGCCCATCCCGGCGACAAAATAATCAATGTCACCATATGTTTGGGCGAGAATTTCAGGCCCTGTTGTCCGGTAATGTGCGAGCGGGTTGTTAGGATTACTATACTGATCGGGCATGTAGTAGATACCGGGGTTTTCATCCAGTATGCGGTGGGCCAGACGAATGGCGCCATCCGTCATCTCGCAACCGGGCGAGAGAACGACTTTAGCACCATAGGCTTCAAGGATGCCACGACGCTCAACGCTGACACACGCAGGCATGACCAGCTTGACCCGGTACCCTTTGGCGGCACCGATCATGGCGATGGCAATGCCGGTATTCCCTGAGGTTGGTTCGAGGATCACCTTGTTGTGATTCAGCTCACCGCTCTTTTCCGCCTGCTCTATCATGTGCAGGGCCGGGCGATCCTTTACCGAACCACCGGGATTACTCCCCTCAAGCTTGGCCAGTAGTCGGATGTCAGAGCGTCCGGTCAGGCTGGAAATGTCCACCAGGGGGGTATTGCCGATTGAATCGGTCAAGCCAGGCAAGTGATGAATAGCTGGGGCAGGGCAGCGCATGGTGGATCCTGTATTAAATGATACCATGAAGTGGCCCACCGGCAGTGCCAAGTTGGTCGACTTGTTTTTCGATATCAGGGTCATCAATCAAGGGTGGCGCATGGTGGGGTTTAATGCGCGCATCGATCACCACAGAGCCGTCACATCCCCAGTGCTTGTTACGATTCCAGGCAGCAATACCGTATAAATCGGTTGCCGGATTAGAGCGGGTAAAGGTCACCCACAACCAGTTGTTTAGCGTCGCCGCACAAAACTCACTATCGTCGACAACGATCATCAGGGGAAATCCGTTGATCGGATGATCGCTGGTGTAATAGTCACACAGGCGCAGCAGGTCGGAATCGCCTTGCGCGTTTGTCATGCTGCAGCCCGGCCCATTGATCAGCAGGATGCCGGCGCTAGCCAGGCGCGGGGCCGAAAAGCCGACTGGCAGATCGATATCATCCGGAATCTGGGTGGGTAGCTCGCGGCGTTTTTTGCCGGTGGCGGCAATGACGACTTTCGATCCCTGGTTCAGACCGTGGCCACTGTAGTCGAGCGTGTCGATGGTGGTTGAGGTGTGAAAATGCAGATCGCGACGCCAGTCGATACGTTCAAGCAGGTGCTGAAAAAAGGTCGGAATATCGTGGATATCAAGAGCTGGATTGTCATTTTCGGCAGTGATCAGCAAGTACTTGGCGAGGGAGAGTTGCCCCTGTCCAAGGATAGCGCAGGCCTGGGTGAGCAGTTCCTGGGGGTGATCGGTCTGGTCGAAGGGGGTGTAACGTTCACTGCCGATGGCCAGCAACAACGGATGAACGCCGGCGGCATCAACGGCATGTACCGCTTTAATGCCGGGAAGCACATCAGGGATGAGCGCACCGGTCAACTCGTGGATAAAGGCACCGAAGCTGGTATCCTCCTGTGGCGGCCGGCCGACGGTAGTGAAGGGCCAGATCGCATCCGGACGATGGTAGACGCGTTCTATCTTGAGCATCGGAAAATCATGGGCCAGGCTGTAATAGCCAAGGTGGTCGCCGAAAGGCCCTTCCGGTTTAAGTTGATCAGGGGCCACCGTGCCGCAGATAACAAAGTCAGCCTGTGCCGGCATTGGCAGAAGCCCTTCCGGTTGCACCATGGTCAGACGATGGCCACCGAGCAGCCCGGCGAAGGAAAGCTCCGGCATCCCTTCCGGCAAGGGCATGACTGCAGCGACGGTCAGGCTGGGCGGGCCGCCGACAAAGACATTGACCTTGAAAGGTTCCCCTTTGTCCATAGCTGCACGTTGATGGACCCCAATGCCGCGGTGCAATTGATAATGGAGACCGGCTTCGTGATCAGGCTCATAGTCGTTGCCGGAAATCTGGACCCGATACATCCCCAGGTTGGAGCAGCGCAACCCGGGATTTTCTGCGCTTTCACTGTAAACCTGCGGCAGGGTGACGAAGGCGCCCCCGTCATCTGGCCAGCTTTTGATCTGGGGCAGGGCACTCAAGCTGGTCTGCCCGGCAAGGATCGGGCCTTTGCTGACTCTGCGCGGCAGCAGATGAAAAGCCCCACGCGGAGCGTCAAGTAGAGCTGCAGGAGAGCGCAGCAGATGTTTCGGGTCGAGTTTGAGCTTGACCAGGGTATCGATGTGCCGCAGGGTGTCGCGAAACAAAAAGCGGGTGCGTTCCAGGGTCCCGAACAGATTGGCAACCGCCGGAAAACGGCAGCCGCTCAGGTTGGTGAACAACAGTGCCGGCCCCTGATGCAGGTAGACCCGGCGCTGGATGGCGCCGGCGAGAATAGCGGGATCGATGGGGCGGTTGATACGGATCAGCTGGCCACTGGATTCCAGATCATTGATGGCTTGGCGTAAGGTTTTATATCCCATGGTGTCACTATCCGAATTGGAATAATCAGGAGTTATTAAAAAGGTGCCGGTGTTTCCATCACTTGGAAAATATAGCGGGAAAAATTGAGCAGCAAAGGATCGTCAATACGCCCTTTTTCCATGACCACAGAGCGTCGTCGGCGATGCGGAAAGCCCTCAACATAATGGCAGACAAGCTCCCCTGATTCAAGAAATTCATTGACCAGACTTCGTGATAAAAAGGAAACACCTTGCCCGGCCAGTACCGTCTGGCAGGTCAGGCGCAGATCATCAGAAATCACGACCCCGCTAAAATCATCCAAAGAAATTCCCTGTTGCTGAAGCCCCTGAGTGATGAGTTGGCGTGAACTACAGCCTTCCTTGCGGGCATAGAGGCATTTGTCCAGCAACATATCCAATGTGATCTTAGGAGTGGGCAGGCCAAGACGGGGTGAACTGGTAAAAACCAGTTCATCATCCGGCAGGGTATAATGGTGAAACCTACTCAAATCAGTATTGTGAGTGTGTTCGACTACAGCGATATCGAACTCTTTTTTCAAGACGCCGTCAAGGGCTTGATGAGGACTATAAAACAGAAAGTTTAAATCGGCCTGATTGCGGGCTTCCGCCATAAACAGATTAAGCACCTTCGGCAGGTAAACCGTACCGAAGGTGGGTGTGCAACATAAGGCCAGACGCTGGCGCTCCGGGTTGCCTTTGAGTTTACCCAAAAGTGACGCTTCGATGTCGAGGATCCGGCGGGCACTTTCAAGGACGGTGGTTCCGGTGACCGTGAGAGTTGGTTTTGTTCCGCTGCGGTCAAACAGGCTCGCACCATAGGCTTCTTCCAAAAACTTGATCCTTTGCGAGACAGCTGACTGGGTCAGGTGCAATTTATCTGCTGCAAGGGAAAAGCTGCCGCAGTCGATAACGGCGAGCAGGGTGCGTAAGTAGCGAGTATCCATAATTTCCCTGACGTTAAGTGGAAGATTGAATGAGGCTGATCGGTTTTGTAAATATCGGAGGTTCAGGATATTAGATGTCTTAATATACCTATTAAAATCATTCGCTACAACAGAGTTTCACTCCCATGTAATATGCGCTGTGCTAAACCACAGTCGATATGTGTTCAAGCGACCCTTTCCCAGAGAAAGGAGGTGGACTGACTTAAGTGGGGAGGTGACAGTTACACTATTGGTTGAAAAAGGAAACATCACGTCTCATGGGGAGACACACACAAGGAGGTAACATGCAATTCAAGTCAACCGGCACTTCTGTCGGCAGACTGTTTGGCCTGCTGATCCTGATAGCTGTTCTGGCGGCCTGCGCCACTGGAACCATCAGACAGAAGATGCTGAACCTGCCGCAGATTGAAGGTGCCACCTATGTCGGGCAAGAGACCTGCCTCGGATGTCACGACATGGAGGAAAGTTTCAAGCATAATGTCCATGGCCGTCTGGCCGATTTCGAGATGATGGGTGCGGAAAAAGGCTGCGAATCCTGCCACGGTCCAGGCAGCCTGCACGTCGATGAAGGGGGCAACCCTGATGTGATTCTGCGTCTGGCTGAGCTCAGTGCCGATCAGACCGGTGCTGTCTGTGCTACCTGCCATTCTGACGGCAGCCTGATGGACTGGACCCACAGTGAGCATGCTCTGGCTGACCTGAGCTGTACCGAGTGTCACGTCATGCACACGGATCAGCCCCTTGCTGCCAATCTCAAGCAGGAAGATCCGGAGCTGTGCTACAGCTGCCATCAGGAAATGATGGCCAAGAACAACTTCCCGTCTCACCACCCGATCAAGGAAGGGAAGATGACCTGCGGGGACTGCCACAATCCCCACGGTGAATTGACCACCAACGAGCGCACTAATGACCTTTG
>CAZMFD010000054.1:0-19575 GCA_964565445.1 uncultured Geobacteraceae bacterium | reverse complement strand
TCATCGGTAGCCAGAGCTTATTTGCCTCACTTTTTCGGCGCAATCCTGCGGACAAGAAGATGAGGTTTTAACCTGAAGGGAGGAAAATATGAAACCACAAACCGGATTATTTGTAACTGCCACTTTCATGGTTTTTTGTATAACTCTAGCCCTGACAATCACGGCATTAGCGGGCGGCTATGAAAGTCACGAGAAGCTTGGGATTCCCGAAGGCGTGGATCCCATTCACGAGACGTTTCTACCGGTCATGATTGAAAGTGACTTTGAAGCGATGATGAAGCAGGATATCGAAGCCAAGCCGAAAGCGATGCAGCGCCAGCAAGAGCTTCTGGAGAGACGTTACGACCTCTCCGACCAGCCGTCCGATTTCATGATGTCCGGCAACAGAAAGCCGGTTCAAAAAGGGGTTCGAGTAAAACTCCCAGAGGGTATCACTTTTGATCAGCTCGTGAAGATGTCACCAGAAGAAATCCGACAGAAGGAACTTTTCCCCGAAGGGTTCCTGCCGCTGCCTCATGCAAAGCATGAAACTGGCGGTCAGGTTATACCGAAAAACCACATTGATGAGATTCAGAAGCTTGAGCAACGCTCTCTCGAGCGCTTCGATGTGGAATTTGATCTTCCGGAACACTTTCAGCCTGAGTTCCCGCCGCCCATTTTTCTGACCACCCGCCCAGATCTCGGGGATGTGTCTCAGGGCAAGTTGCTGTCCATAAAAAACTATTATGAGATCATGCATGGCATTTTGACGCCTGTACAGATGGAAGGTTTGCGCCTGCTTCTCACGCCGTTTCCGCAGCAGCAGTTCAATCAGACCGAAGACCGCAAAGTCAAAGAGCCCTCTTTGGGGATTTCTTGTCTGGACTGCCACGCCAACGGCCACACCAACGCTGCTTTTCACCTAAATCCCGACACGCGCCCGCACATCGCACGTCTGCGCCTCGATACGGTCAGCCTGCGCGGCTTGTTTAACCAGCAGATCCACGGATCGAAGCGCTCCCTGCGCTCCGTCGAGGATTTCACGGAATTTGAACAGCGCACCGCCTATTTCGATGGCGATCATGTCACTGCCGCCAAGAAGGGGGTCCATTTGCCTGACCGGTCAAGCCAAGTTGCGCTTATGGCTCAGATGCAGAATATTTTCGATTTTCCGCCAGCGCCGAAGCTCGACGTATTTGGCCGTCTGGACCCTAACAAGGCCACCAAAAGGGAACTTAAAGGCGAAGAAGTTTTCTTCGGCAAAGGTCGTTGCTCAGAGTGCCACCCTGCGCCGTTCTACACGGACGATAAAATGCACGATCTTAAGAGTGACCGCTTTTTTGAACCACATATGAGCAATGGAAAATGGATCACCTCTGTCGGACCGATCAAGTCCTTTACTCTACGCGGCATCAAGGACTCACCACCCTACATGCACGACGGACGGCTGCCGACTCTTGAGGACACGGTGGAATTCTTCAATCTGGTCACCGGCGTGAAGCTGAACGAAGAAGAGAGAAAAGCTCTAACGGCTTTTCTTCTGACCCTTTAACTTTATAAAGAAACGGGGCGCCTTTTAAGCGCCCCCGTTTCTTTACAATGTGTTTAAAATCTGCCGCGCCACGGTCTGCACCGGAGGATAGATCGGCGAGAAAGGCGGCGTAGGGTTCAGAGGTAGAGTAGAGAGCAGGTTTCACCCTGCCCTCCCTCATCAAACCGTGCATGCGATCTTCCCGCACACGGCTTTCCGATGTTCTTCACTGCAAGGCATGCACTTTCTTCCAACCCGCTGTTGTCGGCACTTTGTAGAGGTTGTACTTTTCGTACAGCAACCTGCTGGGAAACTTGATGTGCCCTGTTTTCCGGTCTCTGACCTTGTGCCGTTTGCGTTGATGAGTTCTTCGCCATGCCCTTTGATCTGGGCTAATGACTTTGAACTGTTGCGATAATAAAAATAGCCGACCCACCCTCTTACGGTGACTTTGACTTCTTTTACTACTCGATCAAGCGGTTTTACCGTTCTCACTCGTTGCGTGAGTTCGGTCACTCGATCTTTTTTTGGTAAGAGAGGACGTTGTTTAATTGTTCAAATAGCACGCTTGACTCACTCCGAGCCTCTCCCTCTCTCCGCTTCTGCGTTAAAAAACCAAAAGCCTCAGCTACGAAAACAATTTCAGTCTCCAAGAAACCCTTCAACATTTTGTTGCTTCTCTTGGTGTTCTTGATGCCTTGGTGGCGATGATTATTGTGTGATCCAGGGTGACGTTGTTTAATTGTTTAATCAACATTCCGATCAAAGGTACCTGGCTATCACAAAATTGGCGACCCGGACGGGATTTTCTGCTAATGCAGTAAATACGAGGAACGGTTATTTCCAATGTATGGAATCCACCCAAATTTAGTGAAACAACTTTTCGGGCAGTAACGGACAGGGCTGCCAATCCAGACTTACGATATTTGTGACCGAGCCACATCAATCTAAAAACATCTTGCGATAGCATGATAACCGTGATACCGTTAACTCATGATTGTCTCGTTCAAAGATAAAGCGACTGAAGACATTTTTAACGGCGTTTCCTCCAAGGAGGCCCGAAAATCCTGTCCCAGAACGCTTTGGAAGGTTGCCACACGCAAGCTTGACCAAGTCGATTCAGTAGCCTCCTTGGATGAGTTGAGAGTTCCACCAGGCAACCGACTTGAAGCTTTAAGCCGTGATCGCAAAGGGCAGCACAGTATCCGAATCAATGATCAAAATCGGATCTGCTTTGTCTGGTCAGATGCCGGGCCGCAACAGGTGGAAATAACCGATTATCACTAAGGAGTTTGTTATGGTACGTATTCCAACCAACAGGCCGCCAACTCATCCTGGAGAAATGCTCCGCGAGGAGTTCTTGCTGCCGATGTCGATCAGCCAGAAAGATTTGGCCGTGGCCATCCATGTGCCATTTCAGCGTGTCAATGAATTAATAAACCAGAAGCGTGGTGTTACTCCCAGTACGGCCTTACGACTGGCTAAGTTCTTCGGCATGAGTGCCGATTTTTGGCTCAACTTGCAAATGCGTTGGGATCTTTACAAAGCCCGTCAAGTAGAAGAGGAAGAGCTTGAGTCGATTCAGGATTATCAGCACCTGCAAAGAGGTTAGCTGGCTGGTAAATTAACAAAGAATTATCTTCTCGGGAATGTTGGCCTCAAGGTGCTGTGGATAATGGACGCTGTTTAACCTGTTCAATTGACCCTCTCCGCGCTTCTTTTTCTCTCCACCTCTGCGTTAAAATGCCAAAGCTTCAGCTACGAAAATATTTCAGCCACCAAGAAACCCTTCAACATCTTGTTGCTTCTCTTGGTGTTATTGGTGCATTGGTGGCGATGATTATAGCAAATTCAAGGGGACGTAGTTTAATTGTTTAATCAGCTTATCGATTGTTTCCCTCCGTGCCTATCCATCTCTGCGTTAAAGCCTATCGCCTTACGGCTGAGCCTTCAGACCCACCAACACTCAGGCGTTGTCCTTCGGCGAACTCAGGAAGCACCTGCCACCCCTCCACAGAGGAGGATAAAGTTATACCCCAGACCCTCCTTTTTATAAATCCAGGGCGAAACCTATCGCCCGTGCCACTTCCTGCATCTTGCTTCGGGTGAGCATTGTGACCACAGGCCCCATTCGCGATTTCTGAACGGTCTGGAGATGATCACAGTTGACAGCACACCGCTGCGGCAGACCCTCCTCCGGGGTTAAGACAACCTCAGAAGGAATATCTCTGATTCTGGTGGTGACTGGGGCAATCGTTATGTCGCCTAAATAATCAATAATGGAGTCCCGTGTTAACACCAGAACAGGTCGTTTTTTATCAGGCTGATTGAATTTATACCAGCGAATCTCTCCGCGCTTCATTCATCACCCCATTGTTGCTCAGCTTCCCAATCCCCAAATTCTTCTCTAGCGACGGGATGGCGCAGGTAACCCTCCCGTTGTTGCTGCTCGCGTTGCTGGGTGTAATAACGTTCAACTGCGTCTTTAAGGGCATGACGGGCAAATGCCGATCTGCTGGTTTTGAGCTTCCCTGACACAAGGTCAACTTCTTCAAGCAGCTCTTCATCTAACGTCATCTGAACTGTTTTCATCGTCATCTCCATGTGGCCTTTTATAGCTATAGTAATCCACATCCCAGATGAAGTCAATCACACGATGTGGGGAGCCAGTGTGAAGCTGACGGGGACAGTCCCTCTGTTTTGCTACTTTGCGAACGGACGCAAGAGGGACGTTGTTTAATTGCTCAATTAACAAGCTTGACTCTCAACGCCTCTCCCTCTCTCCGCCTCTGCGTTAAAGCCTATCGCCTTACTGCACCGTCAGACCCACCACCCCGTCAGGTCTTGCCTGTCACCCCTCCATAGAGGGGAATAAAATCTTTGGAAAAAGCGGGGACGTTCTTTGATGGTGATGAAGAATTGTTGTCCCTTTGAATGGGTGTTATAATGGTTTACGTTTATGTGTTCATCTAAGGGAAGATTGATGCCGACGATCAGTATGTTTTATGGAATTGTTATATGTCTCTATTTTTTTGACAATGAGAGACACAAGTTGCCTCATTTGCATGCTAAATATCAGGGTCAGGCAGCATCCTTCTCAATTTTGGATGGTTCCATCCTTGCGGGAGATATCCCGCAATCAAAAGTCAGACTGGTTCAGGCATGGATCGAAATCCACCGGGATTCCTTGTTGGCTAATTGGGAGCTGGCGGTTAATGGTATTCCACCCTACGCTATTGAACCGTTGCGTTAGGAGTTTTTTATGGAAACAGTAACTCGTGTAAAGCCCTGTGATAATTATTTTCTGGAACTCTGGTTTGACACGGGTGAACATCGGCTATTTGATGTTAAACCCTATCTTGATCGTGGAGTATTTACCCGGCTCCAGAACATTGATTTGTTCAGAAGGGCATTTGTAGCGCTGGACACCGTCTGCTGGCCTGGCGATCTGGATATCGCACCCGAAACCTTGTATGACCTTTCTGTTCCGATCAACGATGCGCAATCTCTGCATCCAGCTCACGCACAAAACGCCTGATCATCCTATTGTGCTGGGGAGAGTGGACAGGGGGACGTTAAAATCGGGCAGGCACAGGGGCCTGCCCCTACGGTGATCAATCAAATTTTGCCATTTTTTACGGTAGGGGCGAGATTTATCACGCCCGATTGCAACGGTGGCGGAGGAACCTTGTTTAATTGTTCAATTAACAGGTTTGACTCCCAGCGCCTCTCCCTCTCTCCGACTCTGCGTTAAAACCTATCGCCGTATGGCAGCACCGACAAAGCTGCCACCCCTACATAGAGGGGAGTAAAATCATCCCCCGAATACCGCACGGACAAATGCCGGCGCAGCTACGCAACATCCACCCTCAAAACCCTGGCAGGAACTATTAAACAAAACGATAGCGAATCAGATTGACTTACCGCCCTTTTTTGTTACTAATTCTAATGTCTGAGCACAACCTTTACTGCTGTTAGCCACCACGGTGTTTCCAGAAAGATCGGCGCCATGACAACGCCTGCACAAAAATCAGATCGTCCTACCGCAATCATCATCACCCTGGTATTTCTGGTTATCAGCATTTTCTGGAACCTGTTTTCAGATCAGCTCTTCGCGATCCTGCTGAATCGCCCTGACATTCTCCAACATTCGATCAATGTCGGACACTGGTTCTTCATCATCGTTTCCGCCATCATGCTTTACTGGTTACTACGCTTCTGGGAAATATCGACCTCGGAAACCCAGGAGTCCCTGAAGAGGGTCAATCGCTCCCTGCGCAGCGTCAGTGAATGTTCAAGGGCGATCACCCGGTTGGAAGATGAAGAAACTCTGATGGAGGAGATCTGCCGCATCTGTGTCGAAGTCGGCGGGCATCGCATGGCGTGGGTTGCCTTTAAGCAGGATGACGAGCAAAAGAGTCTTAAACCCGCAGCCCATTGGGGGGCTGACAATGTCTACCTGGAAAACCTTCAGGCCAGTTGGTCAGCCGACAGCGACATTGGACAGGGCCCGGCCGGCACTTCTATTCGCACTGGAAAAATGGTTATTTTTCAAAATCTCCTCGCTGATTCCCGTTTTCGCCCCTGGCTCAAACAGGCACGCAAGTACGGTTACGCCTCCTGTATTGCCCTGCCACTCATCGATAATGAGCGGACCTTTGGCGCGCTGATCATCTTCAACGGACAAAAGGATGCGTTCACCCCAGACAAAACCGAACTGCTGGCAGAAATGGCGGAAGATTTATCCTACGGCATCAGAACTCTGCGCATGCAAAAGATCCATCACGATGAGGTTAAAGAGCGCCTGATGCTGGCGGCCGCCATGGATCAAACATCGGACGGTATCATTACCTTCGACACCAACGCCACTATTCAATACGTCAACTTCAGCTTTCTCCATCTGTGCGGAGTACCGGAGAATCGTTGTATTGGGGTCTCTCTCCATAACTTTGAGTGCTCTCAACGCAACCCCGAATTTTACCGCGCAATCCTCAAGGTCTTTGCAACCAAGGAACCCCTGTCGCAACATTTCATCAACACACGCAGTGATGGCAGCCCCTATGATATCGATGCCTGGATCGCGCCGGTTTTCGACACCGATGGCAGTGTCATCCGCTATGTTGCCACCGTCCGGGACATCACTCAGGAAATCATTCTACAACGCCAGCTGCGCCAGGCACAAAAAATGGAAGCGCTGGCAACCCTTTCCGGTGGAATCGCCCACGATTTCAATAATATTCTGGCGATCATTATCACCAACACCGAGATGTGTCTGGAAGACGCCGATGAGCACGACCCTCAGCGCCCGTTTCTCGATCTGATCCTCAAGGCCGGCCTGCGCGGCAAGAGCCTGGTTCGTCAGTTTCTGACGATCAGCCGTAAAACTGAACAACCACAAAAACCAATCAACCTGTGTCATGTGGTTGAGGAATGTGTGAGTATGTTGCGTGCCACCCTGCCGTCAACTATTGAGTTACAGCAACAAATTCCCGCCCAACTCAGCTCGGTCTTCGCTGATTCGACCCAGATCCACCAAGTCATCATGAATCTCTGTACCAATGCCGCTGATGCGATGGCTGGACACAATGGAGTTCTGAATATCAGTCTTGACGAAACCACACTATCAGCTGGTGCCCGAGCAAATTGTTCCGAACTACCTGAGGGCAACTACGTACGCCTGATGATCACCGACAACGGCCACGGTATGAGCCGGGACGTCCTGGATCGCATTTTTGATCCTTTCTTTACTACCAAGGAACAGGGCAAAGGAACCGGACTTGGCCTTTCAATCGCCCACGGTATCGTCAAATCCCACAAAGGTCATATCTCTGCGGTGAGTATTGTTGAGGGTGGCACCACCTTTACCGTGTTACTGCCGGTAACCTCCGAAACAGACAGCGACGGTGTCGATACTAGCAGAGCGCAACAAACCATTGGTAAAGGACATATTCTGTTCGTCGATGACGAAACCGACTATGTCACGACCATGAAGATCGTCCTTGAGCGTTGCGGTTACCAGGTAACAGCACATACTGACAGCCGGGTGGTACTTGACCTGCTACACCAGGATTCTTTTACCTGTGATCTGCTGATCAGCGACCAGACCATGCCCCATCTGACCGGCACCCAGCTTGCGGCAGAAGTGTTGCAACTCAAGCCGGGACTGCCGATTATTCTCTGTAGCGGCTCATCGTCGGAGACCGAGCCGGCCGTCAGCGATGCGAATGTCGCAGCCTTGGGAATCAGCAGATTATTGCTGAAACCGGTCGGGCGCAGCGAGCTGCTGGCAACGGTTGAACAGCTATTAGCAGCCCCCGGGCTGGAGGCCGCAAATGAGTAGCATACTGATTATTGATGATGATGAAATGATGTGCGCGACCCTATCGGCGCTGGTCCAGCGCAAAGGCCATGCGGCCACCTGCGCGACCACCCTGCAGCAGGGAAGAACCCTGGTTGAAACCCGGGATTTCGACATCGCCTTTCTTGATGTCAAGATGCCGGACGGCAACGGCCTGGATCTGCTGACGCAGATAAATGCAACCCCTTCTGCGCCGGAAGTGATCATCATTACCGGCTTTGGTGACCCGGATGGGGCTGAGCTCGCGATCAAAAGTGGCGCCTGGGACTATATCGAGAAGGGATTTTCGATCAAGGAGATCACCCTGTCGCTGGAACGTGCCCTGCAGTATCGTAAAGAAAAACAGGAGGTGCTGCGTGGCAGAAAACCTATCCCCCTGCACCGTCCCGACATCATCGGCAGCAGCCCGGCCCTGAATGCCTGCCTTGATCTGGTTGCCCAATCGGCGGGGAGCGATGCCCATGTTTTTATCAGTGGTGAAACCGGCACCGGTAAAGAGCTGTTCGCCCGGGCGGTACACGAAAACAGTGCGCGCCGCAGCGAAAATTTCGTCGTCGTTGACTGTACTGCCCTGCCGGAAACCCTGGTGGAAAGCCTGCTTTTCGGTCATGAAAAGGGCGCCTTTACCGGCGCCGAACGCGCCCGTGACGGGCTGGTGAAACAGGCTCACAAAGGCACCCTGTTTCTCGATGAGGTCGGGGAGTTACCGATGAACCTGCAAAAATCCTTTCTGCGAGTATTGCAGGAACATCGCTTCCGCCCCTTAGGGGCAACGCGCGAGATTGAGAGTGATTTTCGCCTGATCGCAGCAACCAATCGTGACCTTGATGCGATGGCTGCAGAAGGCTCTTTTCGTAGCGATCTACTGTTTCGCTTACGCTCTTTTGTGATCGAACTCCCGCCTCTGCGTAAACGCAAAGACGATATCAAGTCACTGACCCGCTACTTTGTTGATCGCTTCTGCGAACAGCACTGCAGCGGCCCTAAAGGGCTTGATGCGGAATTCCTGCATATGCTGATGCTCTACCCCTGGCCCGGCAACGTCAGGGAACTGGTAAACACCCTGGAAAGAACTCTCACGGCGGCACAATTTGACCCCACCCTCTTCCCCCAGCACTTGCCGAACCATATCCGCGTTCATGTGCGCCGCGCCGCCATGGAAAAAAGCCACAGCGAACCTGAACTGCCGGACCCGGTCACACCCGCCGATACCTTGTCCAAGCTTCAGGATTATCGTGAAGAAGTATTAAACCGTGCCGAACAGCAATACCTGACCGTGCTGATGTCCCAGGCCCACACCGATATTGGCCTGGCCTGTGATATCTCCGGGCTGTCACAATCGCGCCTTTACGCCCTGCTGAAAAAATACGACATCAGCCGCAAGGGCTGATCACCACCTCCCGACCGCAGCCACATCGACTCGCCTGCTGCTTGGCGCAGCTTATGCATATCTAGCTTGCTGATTACAGCAGCAAGACCTCCCTATTCAAAAGGCGGATATGCCATGTCCCAGCGCTGCACTTCCAACATCCCCGAACTTAGGTCACTGATAGAGCAACTCTGCTTGAGTCGTGCAAGTCTTGAACAACTGCTGGAACGATTGTACGAACTCACCACCAGGACGGATCCGGCCAACCTCACTCCTGCGCAATGGGAAAGGACTCCTGCTGAGCAGGAAAAGACCCTGCGGCCCAGTGATCAGGAAGCTAGACAAGGTCGCTCGCAGCAGACACCGGTGATCGCCGCAGACGCCCGTATGCAGATTGCCGCCGAATTGGTGCGCGCCATGGCAGAGACGGACACGCCAGTTGTGATTCAAGGTGCCACCGGGACCGGCAAAAACTTTTTTGCCCGCTTGATCCACCAGCAGTCAAAGCGCTCACAGCACCCCCTGATCACGATCCCCTGCCGCCAGTTCAACCATCCTGAGAACTTAACGCACACCAGGGAATTCTTTGCTGAAGCAGGCAACGGCAGCGTAATTCTGGAAGATATCGACGAACTCCAGCCGCCTGCGCAGGATCATCTAGTGAACATATTAAAACAACCTATTGCCTGCCGCTTGATCAGTCTGAGCTGCAACGACCCCGATGAATTGGTACGCCACGGCTTTTTTTCCGCCCGTCTGCTTGAGCAGTTACGGGAATGCCATATTGCCTTGCCGGTTCTGGCAGGTCGCAGCAGCGATATTGAGCAACTTGCCCGCCACTACTGCGGCGCGTTCTGTGACGCCGCCGGGGTAGCGATAAAACAACTGTCTCCTGAATATCTTAACCTGCTGACTCTCTATTCCTGGCCGGGTAACGTCCGCGAACTGATCAACACCCTGGAGCAGTCTCTACTGTGTGGCGGCGAACAAAAAACCCTTTATGCCAAAGATCTGCCCGCTCATATCCGCATTCAGACACTACACCTGTCCTCTGCCCGCAAAAAAGGGTTGTAAGCTTCCCTCTGTTATTCGGGCCATTATACCCCAGAGACTTTCCTGAAAGACGAGAACTTTCCTGTCAAACAGGAATTCATGGCTGCCTTTCGAACTTCTGTCATTGATTAACTTCCTACACCTCCTTTCTCACAAACCATATCTTTCCGGTTTTAAAAGGTTTTTTTAAACACCCCGACAGTTTTTAATTGTGGCATCTAATTTGCTTTTAGACCAGACAGAATAATAAATCTCTTTCAATATTGGAGACTCTCATGAAAAGAATTCATAACCTTTGTCTGGTCCTTGTCCTGGCTCCCCTGTTAATTACCGGAATGTTTCTGTTGGAGGTGATGGGCCTTGAAACCACACTGCTGACCAAGCTCTTCATCGTTTTCGCCGGCTCCATCGTCGGTTTTCAATGCGCCCCCGCGGTTCTGATGTTTTCCGGACTGATCAAGGAAACCTGCACTGGAAGGGACGTACTTGTCGATAAATCAACCCGCTGAACCAGATAAGGGAGTCGACCATGTATGCACGTAAAGTCATGATTGTTGATCGCGATGTTTCCGCCCAGAAGAAAATGGCGGGGTTCTTTGAAAAGTCTAACTACGAAGTCACCACAACCGCTTCAGCGGCCTATGCCATCGCCCAGATTGTCAGAAAAAATCAGCCGATCGTCATCCTCGGCGACAGCTTTGAAGAAAAGATTTCCGCTGTTGATGTGATCGCCCTGATGCGCCGCTGCAACAAAGACCTGCGGATTATCCTGGTTTCCGATGACAGTTCATTAGAAACCCTGCGCCGTATCCGCGAAGACGGCATCTTCTACCACGCCCTAAAACCGGTCAATCAGGAAGACAATGAAGAACTGATTTCTGTTGTTGAATATGCGCTGGGTGGCGCTCCGTTGATTGCCAACTGACCCCTTAAGTCACCACATCTATTTTCTTAAAAAGGAGTATGTCATGAAACAAATGAAACAAATGGCCCTGTCGCTGATCCTTTCCTTCTCTACCATCGTCCCTGCTTTCGCCCAGGCCGGCGCGCGTGAAGACAACAGCATGGTGCTGACCTATCTGTTCCTGGGAACCTGCGCGCTGATTATCCTACTTCAGTTTGCGCCTCTGATGGCGATGGTTTTCGGCATTATAAAAGGGGTTTTCGGTAAAAAAACCCAGGAAGAAGCCAAGACCGTTCCGGTAAAAACCAGATGAAGTCACCCTTTAAGATGGTCTTTGCGACCACTTCACGATGTGCACGGGGAGGAATCAGGATGAACAGTTCTTATAAAAACAATCTGCTGGGAATGACTTTGTGTTCGCTGTTGCTCCTCACGCCTTGTTCACTGCCGGCCATGGGTGCAGATGACTGCCTCATGTGCCATGGTGATGCTGACATGGTCAGTGGGTCGCTACTGATCGAGGCGACAACTTTTGATACGACCGCCCATGCGCTGCTCGGCTGCAGTACCTGCCATCAGTCGATCGGTGACGACCATCCGGGTGGCGACAGTGAACTGAGCAGAGCCACCTGTCTCGACTGTCACGATTCCCTGGGACAGGAATACATGATGACCGATCATGCCAACTATGCCACCTGCGGTGATTGCCACAATCCCCATGAGGTACGCGCTATGGATGCGATGGCCGGGTACGACATGAACGACAAGTGCTTTCAGTGTCATGAAGCACCAACAATGGTTGATCTGCACAAGGAATGGCTGCCACAGGCCAACCTGCATATCGCCAAACTGCCGTGCATCACCTGCCATACCGGTTCTGAAGGGTATGAAATTGTGCTCAACATTGCTGCCAAACAGGATGACGGCTTTTTGAGTCGCTATGAACTGCCCGACTATCAGACACTACAGGACATCAGCGGTGAGGCTGGAGTCCTGAGTCTGATCGATAGCGATGGTGATAACTTCATTACCCTGAAGGAGCTAAAACGGTTCAACCGCAATCCGGAGTACCGTGACCTGCGCCTGGCAGGAACCATGGTGCCGAGTGATGTATCGCACGATTTATCGACGCTTGATAACCGCTACGACTGCACCTTCTGTCACGTATCCGGGCCGGAAAGTCTGCAAACCAGTTTTCTTGCGATCCCAATTCGCGATGGCGGCTATCAACGAGTCCCGGTCGAGCAGGGTGCCGTCCTTGACGCTCTCTACGGAACACCCGACTTTTATATGGTTGGTACAACCAGGAGCGCGTCGATGAACATTATCGGGCTAATTATTATCTGCGGCGGCCTGATGATGCCGCTTGGACATGGTCTGCTGCGCTTTTTAACCCGCAAAAACCGCCAACACTAAGGGGATTTCGTCATGAGTGAAAATAAAAAAGTTTATCTGCAACCGACACCTGTTCGCATCTGGCATTGGCTGAACGCGTTTGGCATCATTACCCTGGCCGTTTCCGGAGCGCAGATCCGTTTTCCGGAGTACATCACCCTGCTTGGTAGTTACAAATCCGTCATCTACCTTCACAATACCGCCGGTTTTGTTGTCGCCATCTCCTTTACCTTCTGGTTTTTCTACTATGTCTTCGTCGCTCGCTCGATGGCCAATCTTTATGTTCCTAAAGTCGATGACCTGAAAACCGGGCTGTTGCGCCAGATAAAATTCTACTTTTTAACTTACTTTCTGGGCTGGGAGAATCCGCACCACCCAACCCCCAGAAATAAATTCAACCCGATGCAGAAATCAGCCTATCTGGCGATCATGTTTGTGTTGATGCCGCTGGTCAGTTTAACCGGTATCTTTATGACCAACGTCGAACCTTTGCGTGGCGTGATCGTCATGATGGGCGGGCTGAAAATTCTGATGAATTTTCATTTTCTTCTCGCCTGCTGTCTGATCGCCTTTCTGCCAACCCACATGTACCTGACCACCCTTGGCCACACGCCAATGGAACATATTAAAACCATGTGGACCGGTTGGGAAGAAAGCGAAGAAGAGATATCCGACCCCGAAAAAATCGGTACGGTTTCAACCCACTGACGACCTATCTCGATATAACTGCTCCATCAAGGGCGACATCCACAGGTGTCGCCCTTGATGCATGTAAATCCCCAGGAAGCTAAACAAGCCCGGAGCTCCTTTTTCTCCTACTCTGTGCATAGTCTTATTCCTGTCGATAAAGAATTTTCCTGTCAGACAGGAAAATTTGTACTATAGCTGGAAGCAAACCCTCCTGAACCGTCCCAAAACCGGCCTTTCTGAAGAAAAAAAGCCAAAAAATTTGGCACGACTCCTGCTAGATCTAGATACTAAATAAAATGTCAAGATTCGTAGAAATCTTAGTCAACTGGAGGCCAATATGACAATGAATCATCAACCCGAGGCCGGCAGAGCCCCCCAAATAAGCCAACTGCAGAAACTCCGTGAATTACGTGACAATGGGCATCATCTGGCCCGCCACAACCTGTGGGAACTGTTTCTTTTTCTGCTGGTCAGTATCTGCGCTTACAATGTACGTGATCTGAACCTGTTTGCCATGGCCTCCGAGCCTCTGCGTCAACTGCTTGGTTACCCACCACCGGCCTATATGATCAGCATCGCCCTCGCCGTCTATTTCGGTTCCTCCGTGGTACTGGGGTTGAAGGCACTGAGCTTTCGAACCAAGCCGACAAGCACCTGGAATCACCTCGGCTACCGCAGCGCGTTCTATTTCTTTTACAGCTTCACCGGCAGCATCGCTGAACATTTTCTACCGGTACTGCTGGCTGGCCTGCTGCTCTATGGGCTGGATCAGTGTCATCTGCGCCTTTACAACCAGGGCACAATTCACGGCTTTGATGGGGTCTCAGAAAATCTGTAAATCAAGAAAAGATTGCAACGAACACAAAGGACTGGTCCAGATGCGCCGCTTGGCGCACCTGGTCGGCAGTTAGGACAACTATAAAGAAGTGACCCAGTGATGGTTATCCACTTCTTTACCGTACTGGATAGCGGTCAGTTTGTGATAAAGCTCCATTGTCAACCTACCGGGCTGACCGTTGCCCAACTGGACACACGAATCTTGGTAGCAGAATGATCCGACCGGGGAGATAACAACCGCCGTCCCGGTACCAAAAGCCTCGGTTAAACGTCCATTTTTCGCCCCCTCCATGACTTCATCGACAGTCAGGGCGCGTTCTTCAATTGCATAGCCCATTTCGCCCAGCAGGGTCAGAGCTGAGCGGCGGGTGATGCCATCAAGAACCGTGCCACGCAGGGGCGAGGTGACAATCTTGCCATCATAAAGGAAAAGCATATTCATGCTGCCGACCTCTTCAACAAAGCGCTTTTCTTTGGCATCAAGCCACAACACCTGATCGTAACCGTTCTCGGCTGCCTGCTTGGCGGCATAGAGGCTGGCAGCATAATTACCGCCGGTTTTGGCTTCTCCGGTGCCCCCTTCGGTTGCGCGCACATAAAAGTCGGAAATCCAGATTTTCACCGGCGCGACCCCGCCCTTGTAGTAGGCCCCCACCGGCGACAGAATGATGTAGCACAAATATTTGTTCGATGGACGAACCCCGAGCATCGGCTCGGTCGCGATCATGGTCGGGCGGATGTAAAGACTGGTGCCCTGATTATGGGGGACCCAGTCGGCCTCGAGGCGAATCAACTCAAGCAAAGCATCGAGAAAAAACCGTTCATCGACCTCGGGCATACACATGCGCCGAGCGCTGCGGTTGAAACGTGTGACATTATCAGCGGGACGAAACAATGCAATCGTCCCATCGGCACGACGGAAGGCTTTGAGCCCTTCAAAAATTTCCTGGGCGTAGTGAAAAACCATGGCCGCCGGGTCGAGGACAAAGGGGGCGTAGGGTTGAATACGGGCAGAATGCCAGCCTTTACCACTGTCGTACTCCATCACAAACATGCGATCAGTAAACTGGTTGCCGAATACCAGGTTGTTTTCGTCGCTGATCCGAGGCTTGGGATGCTCAATCGGAAGAATTTGCAGATCCATGACACGTATCTCCTGCTTGATAGTTTCAAAACTTTTAGCACAGCCGTCCGTTCAGCTGCAACAACATCCTTGCGCTGACATAAAGGGAAGGAAGTCAGCAGGAACAGTTGTTTGACTCTTGTCTACAGGACTTGTGATACAGTAAGGTGATGATTTAACTTTTCACAAGGAGAATATCCATGGATCTGCAATTACAAGGACAGGCAGCACTGGTGATGGCGTCGAGTCGCGGTTTGGGCAGGGCGGTGGCCACCCAACTGGCGCTTGAAGGTTGCAATGTCATGCTCACCGCTCGCGATCCGAAGGTTTTAGAACAAACCCGCAGTGAGATTGCTGCACAGACTTCCAGCACAATAACCGCCTGCGTAGCCGATATGGCCAAAGCGGATGATATCAGCAAACTGGTGGCAGACACCCGTGAACAACTGGGCGGGATCAACATCCTGGTCAATAATTCCGGCGGCCCGCCTGGCGGGGACTTCGATCAGCTCGACGACGCCCACTGGCAATCGGCCTTTGAGTCGACCCTGCTGGCTTATGTGCGTACCATTCGCACCACTCTGCCTGACCTGAAAAAAAACGGCGGCCGCATCATCAATATTACCTCCTCATCGGTAAAGCAGCCGATTCCCGGCCTGCTGCTGTCTAACGCCTTTCGCATGGGGATGCTGGGCCTGGCCAAGAGCCTGGCCAACGAACTGGCCAAGGACAATGTTCTGGTCCACACCGTGGCCCCGGGGCGGGTAGCCACTGATCGCACCGTCTACCTTGACCAACTCAAGGCTGATCAACGTGGCGTAGCCATTGAGCAAATTCGCAAAGAAAATCAGAAACTGATTCCCCTGGGGCGCTATGGCGAAACCGAAGAATTTGCCCGGGTCGTCACCTTTCTCGCTTCACCGGTCTGTTCTTACATGACCGGTGATATTGTCCAGGTGGATGGTGGCATGATCAAAGGCTATTAAAGATGGCGTCGCAAAAACTCACCAACTGCTGCGTTACTGCGATTATTTCACTGCTTCGACGTACGTAAGTACGCCTCATTGCTCAATAATCGCGCGCCTTGCATTTGGCGCTTTTTGCTTAGCCATCTATCCTGATACTTTTGCGAAAGCATCATTAAATCATGACCGACATTGCTTTGAAATACGGTTCCACCAGCGTTCCCTGTCATCTCCCCGGCGCTCAATGGCTGCAGATGGAGAAGATTGCAACCCCGCTGCCCGCGACCAAACTGGTGAACGCAGCGTTGAATCATCCCATCGCCACGCCGCCCCTGGCTGACATTGTCAAGCCGGGGGAAGATGTTGTGATTGTCACCTCTGACATTACCCGCTACTCAGCCAGCGAGGTCTATCTGCCCCTGGTGGTTGACGAGCTCAACCGCTGCGGCATCGCCGATGCTGATATCAGCATTGTCATTGCCCTGGGGATCCATCGTGAGCAGACAGCCGAGGAACACCGCAAGATCCTTGGCCCCCTCTATGGGCGCATTGCCGTCTACGATCATGACTGTGATGACCCGGCCCAACTGGTCGATCTGGGAATCACCGATGGCGGGATTCCGGTGCAGATTAATCGCCGGGTGATGGCAGCAGATCGGGTGATTGTTACCGGCGCCATCGGCTTTCACTATTTCGCCGGTTTCGGTGGTGGCCGTAAGGGCCTGGTGCCTGGGGTGGCGAGCCGCGAGACCTGCATGGCCAGCCATTTTGCCGTGTTTAATCCGCCGGGAACAGGCGGCAAACATCCAGCCGCTGTGACCGGTGTGCTCGACGGCAACCCGGTTCATCGCAATCTGCTGCAGGCCGCGCAGCGGGTCGATCCCGATTTTATTCTTAATACCGTTCTCGGACCGAACAAGGAGATTGTCGCAGTCTTTTGCGGCGAGCTGGAGCAGGCACACCTGGCCGGCTGTGAGCTGGTGCGCTCCCTCTACAGCGTGCCGGTTGCCGCTGCTGCCGACCTGGCCATCATCTCCTGTGGTGGCGAGCCCAAAGACATCAATTTTATCCAGGCCCAGAAAGCCCTCGATTACGGTTGTCGCGCGGTTAAAGAAGGGGGAACGGTTATCTTTCTTGCCGCTTGTCGCGATGGTTTCGGTTATCCGACCTTTTTCGACTGGTTCCGCTATCAGGATGTGGATGAATTTGAAGCGGCTTTGCGTGCAAACTACCAGATCAACGGCCAGACCGCCCATGCGGTGCTGACCCGGGCCCGGCGCTTCCGCATTCTGCTGATCAGTGAGTTCAGCAGCGAACAAACCGCCGCCATGGGGATGGAAAAAGCGACTGATCTGCAGACCGCACTTGAGCAAGTATTGCCCAGCCTCCCCAGGGACTTTTCCACCGTGATTATTCCCGATGGTGGCACGGTCCTGCCGATCGTTAATCCTCCGGCAGCAACCTAACACAAACGGAAAAACAACTTATGGCAACCCAACAAGAGGTTTTAAAAGAGGTCATCGAATCAGGTTCCCTACCGACCCTGTCGACGGTCGCATCGACCCTGATCAATATCACCGGCAAGGAAGAAACGACCACCTACGACATCAGCAAACTGATTGCCCAGGATGTTTCCCTGTCAACCAAAATTCTCAAGGTGGTCAACTCCTCCTTTTATAATTTTCCTAACGAGGTCGGCACCATTCAGCAGGCGGTTGCTATTCTCGGTACCAACGCCGTTCGCAGTCTGGTGCTTTCCTTCTCCTTTTTGAATCTTGAGCGACCACGCCACGGTAGCGGATTCAACTACGAGCAGTTCTGGGAACAGTCGTTAGCGGCAGCAGTCACTGCCAAACTGATTATAGCCAAGGTATCTAAAGACCGCGACCCGGAAGATATTTTTACCGTCAGCCTGCTGCAGAAGCTCGGCAAACTGATTTTCGCCAGCGCCTATCGAGAACTTTATGATGAACTGCTGCAAGAAGCTGCCGGTGATGAGGAGCGCCTGCTGCAGTTAGAGGAAGAGCGGATCGGTGCCAACCATGCCTACATTGGCGGCGAAGCAGCACGTCACTGGAACTTCCCCGACAGTCTGGCGATCCCGATTGCCCACCATCACAAACCGTCAGGGTACACCGGCAAAGATGCCGGACTGCTCACGGATATCCGCGTTGCCCACCTCGCCTCGCTGGTCGCCAACATCATGTATTCCGGCAATCCCATTGGTTACCACACACCGTTTCGTGACGGCGCGCGCAAGATGTTCAAGTTTGACACCAACGCCATCGACCAGATTCTCAACGGAGTCAATACAGAAGTAGAAGCTGCCGCCAAGTATTTCGGCCTGAAAATTCAGGGAACGGCTTCTATTCCGGAATTGCTGCAACAGGCCAACATCGAATTGAGCCTGCTCAACATGAGCTATGAACAGATTAATCGGGAACTGGTTCAGGCCAAGATGCAATTGGAAAAGTTGACTAATGAACTGGAGGAAAAAAACACCTATCTCGAAGGGATCGTTAATCTTGACGGCCTGACCGGTATCTATAATCATCGTTATTTCCAGGAATTTCTCGACAAGGAACTCAGTCGCAGCAACCGCCTTGGCAATAAGCTCTGCCTGATTCTGACAGATATCGACAACTTCAAGAAGTTTAATGATTTCTACGGTCATCAGGCCGGAGACTATGTGCTTAAGGAATTTGCCGGTCTGTGTAACGGTATGATTCGCGAGTATGATTTGAGCGCCCGCTATGGCGGGGAGGAATTTGTTTTTGTGCTACCGGAAACCGCTTTAGAAGATGCCCTGGTGGTCGCGGAAAAAATTCGCGCTGAAATCGAACAGCATAAATTTGAATATGATGGCGATGACTACCGGGTGACCTCCAGCTTCGGGGTAGCCCAGTTTGATGGTAATGATAATGGTCGTCGCATCACCAAAACGGTACTGATTGAGCGCGCCGACCAGGCCCTCTACAGCGCCAAGAAAAAGGGGCGCAATCGAGTCGAGGCCTATGCGGAAAAGACCGGCTGGTTCGGCAAGACAAAATAGATGGCGTCGCAAAAATTTTTGCTTAGCCATCCCGTGACTTTTTGCGAGAGCATCAAAATAGACTTCTTTAGTTGCTTATTTAATAATGGCTTAGGATTGAAAGGTATACCATGCTCGACAAAACCATCATCCGTAACCTTGAACAGATCGTCGGCAAAGAGCACGTCCTTACCGACAAGGCATCTCTGATCTGCTACTCCTACGATGCTACCCAGCGCAAGTTTCTGCCGGCCGCGGTGGTCCACCCCGGCAGCACCCAGGAAATCAGCCGGATCATGGCCCTGGCCAACCAGCACCGGATCCCGGTTTATCCACGCGG
>CAZMFD010000053.1:0-19692 GCA_964565445.1 uncultured Geobacteraceae bacterium | reverse complement strand
TCAATCGGGCGACGCATGCGTCGCCCCTACCGAAATCGTACAACCGGCGGTTCGCTAGTTTTGCACTCCATTGGACGAAACGTACAGGTGCCCGTAATTGAAAAAAATACCTTGGCAGTTATCAGTCATTGCTCTGGTTGATTAGATTAACGACGACCTTGACAATGGTGTCTTTTTCCTCAGGTTTGCTTTCAGCAATCAAAAGGGTCAGTGCCACCAGCGCGTTGTCGGCCAGCCTTTTTGAGCCGTCGGGACGATAGAGAATGGCGTTCCTGGCAAGGAAATAAATAAAAACGGCAGCAGCAATCCGCTTGTTACCGTCAGTGAAGGCGTGGTTCTTGACTACGAAATAAAGCAGGTTGGCGGCTTTTTCCTCGATGCTTGGATAAACATCCTTGCCATCGAACGTTTGACAAATAGCGCCAAGAGCGCTCTTGAACCCCTGATCCTTTTCCTGACCGAAGAGCCCTTCAAACTCGCCCTTCATGGATTGCACAATGGATATTGCCTCTGAGTATTCAAGCACGTATCCGGCAGGGCCGCTTGTTGCTTCCACGACAAGCGTACCGTGGTCGTAACGATCGAGGGTGGCTAGAGCGTAGGCGTAATCAGTGACGACATGAAGAACCTCTTTGCCAAGGCTATCAACCATTTCCTTATTGGAAAGTGTTCGTGAGAGCAGGTCGATGGCACGCTGCATCTCTTGAAGTTTGGCGCGTTCTTCACTCAGGCGCTGTTCGTTGAGGGTATAACCTTTGACCAGGTGCTCGCGCAGGATGCGCGTTGCCCATTGGCGGAACTGGGTGCCACGCTGGGATTTGACGCGGTAGCCGACGGAGATGATGACGTCGAGGTTGAAGTGATCGACCTGGTAGGTTTTCCCATCAGCGGCAGTTGTTGCAAAATTTGCAACAACTGCCGATCGCTCCAATTCTCCCTCTCGAAATACATTGCTGATGTGCCGAGACAAAACCGATTTGTCACGTCCAAAAAGTTCAACCATCTGGTTGAGACTAAGCCAAACTGATTCCTGCTCTAATTGAACCTTTAAACTGGTTTGCCCATCCTCTGCCTGATAAATAACAACATCACTCATCATCCCCTCCGGCGAAAGTCGTTGAATTCACGACAGATTAAACTGACGGAACATAAAAATCAAATATTTGTCCTTTGTCCTTTGTCACTTGTCATTGGTTCTGCATCAGTGCCATAGAACCTCTGGGCGCAATGAATTGCTCCCCTACAATTGTAACGCTTTCTGTATTCCCGCCTGTGGTGAATAACGGTGATGTAAAATGAACCGTCATGCCAACCGTTCCGGGCATTTACCACCGAAGTTTCACGCTGCATCACCTGGCGAGCGCAGCGAGAGGGGGAGCCTGTAGCCTTTTGAGAAAAGAGGCAGCGAGCGTCCGCTATCAGCCAGCGGCGAAAAATGCACCGCCCTCGGTGCACCACAAGTCGCCCCTTCCACATGTAGGGGCAGGATTCATCCCACCCGATCCTGATTTTTTGGAGCGCTTGCTAAAAAGTCAGACGGCGGGCGAGGCCCTGAGATTGCCGAAGGGGCCGCGACCCACGACCCTGATGTTGTTGCTGACTCAACTCTACAGATTATAGTGGCCATATGCAGTTCAGTAGTGTCTCTATCTTTACTGATTTAATAAAAAACAGCTGGCCTCGTTGTCATGGACTATAAAGGTAATGTATTGTTTAAAAAAGTAATCTCAAACTAAAGGAGATTGATATGGCAAATGAAATGAAGAGTTTCGACAAACATTCAGAGGATGATCATATCCATGTTTTCAGCTTCTCTGACGAGATTAACAGGACACAGGAGTTAAATAGTTTCTGCACACATACTGAAAATCATCATATCCATCTCTGCAGCCTGACTGCTGAGGGTCGCAAGCAGATGGTTGCCTGTCTTGCTCAGCCGGCTGATTATAAGTGCGGTCGTTGTGGGCAGAAAGCCCGCCTGGCAGAAAACTGCTGTGATCCGATTCAACTTCCCGAATTGAGTCAGCTAGGGGACGGAGCTGATAACCTCTTTGTTGAGAAGTGTCGTTGATATTGAGCTAGTCAATTCCGAAAAGCCAACGAGCGAGTTTCTGATTCGAAAAAACTGAAATTTCTCACAGGCCCAAGAAAATCAACCATTTTAGCGCAGGCGTAGTATTTTACGCCGCACAATCTGATGTGCAGGTTGTCGCCCTGTTTCAACCCCCCTTGGTCCGCCCTACTTCGCAGGGGGGACCAAAAACCGATGAAATTTCCCTTTGACAACCAGCATAAAATCGCTAAGATGATTTTG
The DNA here is from genome assembly GCA_964565445.1 of uncultured Geobacteraceae bacterium. Classification (GTDB taxonomy): domain Bacteria; phylum Desulfobacterota; class Desulfuromonadia; order Desulfuromonadales; family Geopsychrobacteraceae; genus Pelovirga. The sequence goes on along the minus strand of CAZMFD010000053.1, from coordinate 17,378 downwards.
CGCCGATTTGAAAATCAGCTTGCGGGCGCGTAATAAATGCGGCTAAAGCGAGGGTAACCCGTTTTGGCCGGACAAAAGCCGCAACGGGTTTTTTGTTGCCGAAAACATGATCATGATTCACATCGCCGAGTTAACGACAACTTGCAGGGCGACTCACAAATGCTGCTAAAGCGTCAACTGCCGACCTTGCTCCCCGCAGGCAGCCTATGACGCCTGAACTCTTGCGGGGCAAGGAGGACGGCCATGTTACAACAGCAGATCAAACAAACCCGGCAATACCCATCAGCACCAGAAAAATCGACTCATCAGCAAGAGATATCACCCCCTGCCCGACCTGCAGGCCGCTACTGTGGCCACGTTTTTCTCTATTGGGACCCCGAGCACTTTCAAAAAGCTGCAACAGCTGCCGACAAATCATGAAACATAGGTCCTGTAGGGGCACATTGCCCTGTGCCCCTACCCAATGGATTGTGATATCGGTTACACTCGAAGCATGAAATATTTATGGAAACAGATGTTCTCCGGGCGGGTCAAATTGGTGTTGCTTTGTGCCGGGGTCCTGGGGTTTGCCTTTATCGGGTTCAACTCCCATATCGCCAGCAAGAATGCTGCACCGAAAATAGCGATCCCGATGGCAACGGCAGCTACCCCGAGTCTGCCGGTTATTGATCAGGCCACTGTCAAGAAAACCGAGTCCGCCTTGTTTGCCCTTGGTTGATTCTGGGGCGTTGACTCCCGGTACGGGAGTATGCCAGGGGTCATCAGAACCACAGTCGGCTATTCCGGGGGAACTTCTGCCAATCCGGATTACACCAATATCGGTGATCACAGCGAAGTCATCCTGGTTGAATTTGACCCGTTGGTGGTGAGCTACGCAGACCTGTTGGCGGTTTTCTGGGATCTCCATGATCCGACCGCTGAGCCCTGGAGTCGCCAGTACCGCAACGCGATTTTTCACCTGAATGAATCCCAGCAGCAACAGGCCGAGCAATCATACGCGCTTCTGGCGGAGCATCATTCCGCTGACATCACGACTACGCTTGAACCAGCGGGGACCTTTTACCCGGCTGAGGATTACCACCAGAAATTCCTGTTACGCCAGTCCAATTGGATTTTTAGTGAGCTTCGTGCTATCTACCCGGACGCAACAGATTTTGCCGCTTCGACTGCGGCGGCGCGTGTCAACGGTTATCTGGGGTGCAATGGCGATCCGTTGATGCTGCAGAATCAGATTGAGGATTTCGGGTTGTCCCGCGCGGTGCAGGAACAGCTGATCAAAGAGGTTGCAGATTCATGCGAACAATTCATCGGATTGACCTGCCCGGCGCCCCGGTGACCTGATTGTGGTGGACTTTTTACGGCATCACTTTCGGGGCACGGCGCGCCGTGCGCCTACCCGATAGCGTTGATGTTGAGGCTGAACCAAACTAAAGGAACTATTTATGGGCTTGCCCTTTTCCTACAACGAACCGCTATTTCGCCCACCGTCTGAAGCGCGCTCGCTGATCTTTCAGGTGACCATCGGCTGTTCCCAGAATACCTGTGGTTTTTGCGGGATGTACAAGATGAAGCGTTTTTCCTGCCGCCCCTTAAGCGACATCCTCGCTGAAATCGAGAGCATTCCGGCCGTCTATCGACCACAGATCCAGCGGGTATTCCTTGGTGACGGTGACGGACTGGTGTACCCGCAGGACGACCTGATCAGGGTCCTCGATGGCCTGGCACAAACCTTCCCGAATCTGGCGCGGGTGAGTGCCTATGCTTCGCCCAACAGCCTGACCACTAAAACCATTGCCGATCTGGCTGAGCTGCGCCGCAAAAAGCTGAGAATTCTCTATTTTGGTCTGGAAAGCGGCGATCCTGACACCCTCCTGTTGGCGGATAAGGGGTTCACTCCGGAGAAGATGCTGGTCCTGTGTCAGAAGGCCCAGTCCGCCGATCTGAAGCTGTCGATCACCGCGATTCTTGGTCTTGCCGGGCGCAAACGCAGTGCCGAGCATGCGCAAGCAACCGCAGCCTGGATCAATGCCCTGTCGCCGGAATATTTTTCCCTGTTAACCATGTTCCGCCGCCACAACGATGCTTACTTCACGAAGATCGAGCCCTTAAGTCATGGTGAAGTTCTTGAAGAGGCGCTGGCCGTTGTCCGGGATCTGAATCCGCCGGGAACAATTCTGCGCTCCAACCATGTCTCCAACAGTCTCAATCTGGCCGGACGCTATCCCCGCGACCGTGAGCGAATCATCGCCCAGGCTGAAGCGGCTCTGCAGCAGGCACGCAAAAATCCACGCTGGTTCAGCGAAGTGCCTGATTACGAAGAAACCCTTTTTTGATCTGATCACATTTTTTTTCAAGGATAAAAAACCTGTTGCCTTATTTGTCCGTCCCATTTTATATTCATATTTGTTAAATATGAATATAGGGAGGCATTTATGGCAACGACGAGTCTTAGTTTAGGTGAGCACTGGGAAATTTATATCAAGAATGAGGTCGCCAGCGGGCGTTACGGTTCCGCCAGTGAAGTGGTACGGGATGCCTTGCGTGCCATGGAAGAGCGCAAAAGCAAGCTCGACGCATTACGGAGTCATTTGGCCCAGGGCACAGAACAAGCCCGATCCGGTGAGTTTGTTGACAACTTCACCATGGACGCACTGATTAACGATCTGGATAAAGAAGTCTGATGCCTGGGTTCAGAATTACCCCAAGAGCTCAGAGTGACCTGAAAAATATCGGTCTATATACGGAGCGACAATGGGGAAACATCGCCTGGATGTGGCTAAAGGATATTACAGTTTTCCCCAAGGCGAACATGTTGTGTTCTACCTGATTTGGGAAAAAGGCATTGATATTATCGGCGTTCCGCATAAGCAGATGGATACCATCACTTATTTTATACCTGACAGCACAAGCAGATAAAAGGGTTGAATACCTGTTGCCAGCCACTGCCTGATCTGGCCTATTCCCATTCGATCGTCGCCGGCGGCTTACTCGAAATATCATACACCACCCGGTTCACCCCTTTAACCTCGTTGATGATCCGGTTGCTGATGCGGGCGAGGTCGGCGTAGGGCATGGGGTACCAGCCGGCGGTCATAAAGTCTTTGGTTTCAACCGCGCGCAGGGCAATGACGTATTCGTAGGTGCGTCCATCCCCCATTACACCAACCGACTTGACCGGCAGGAACACGGCAAAGGCCTGACTGATCTTGTGGTAATGGCCGCCCTCATAGAGTTCATCGATATAGATGGCATCGGCACGACGCAGAATATCGCAATATTCCTCTTTGACTTCACCCAGCACCCGCACCCCGAGACCCGGACCGGGAAAAGGATGGCGCCAGACCATCTGTTTCGGCAGACCGAGCTCTTCGCCGATGGCGCGAACTTCATCTTTGAACAGTTCCCGCAAGGGCTCGAGCAGCTTGAGTTTCATGTAGTCGGGCAGACCGCCGACATTGTGATGACTTTTGATGTTATGGGCCTTGCCGGTTTTGGCCCCGGCTGATTCAATAACATCAGGGTAAATGGTCCCCTGAGCCAGCCACTGGGCGCCCTCAACCTCACCGGCCTGTTCCTCAAAGATATCAACAAACAGGTTGCCGATAATCTTGCGTTTTTTCTCCGGGTCAGCCTCTCCTTTGAGCCCATCATAAAACCGCTGGCGGGCATTGACCCGCGTGACCTTGACCCCGAGATTGCCGGCGAAGGTGGCCATGACCTGATCCCCCTCATCAAGGCGCAACAGACCGTTATCGACAAATACACAGTGAAGCTGCTCGCCGATAGCGCGATGGATCAACGCCGCCGCGACCGAGGAGTCAACCCCGCCCGACAATCCGAGGATGACCTGCTCCGAACCGACCTGTTCACGGATACGGGCGACCGCGTCATCAACAATCTTCCCCGGCGTCCATTGCCCGCTACAGCGACAGATTTTACGCACAAAGGTACTCAGCATGATTTCGCCCTGGGGGGTATGATTCACTTCAGGGTGAAACTGCACACCATAGAGGTTGCGTTCAATATTCTGAATGGCACACACCGGCGCATTGGTGGTACGGGCAACAACCTCAAAGCCGGTCGGCACCACCTCGACATGATCACCATGGCTCATCCATACCGAGCTGGTACCTTCGGTAAAAAATCCGTCAAAAAGTTCACCCGGCTGGCCAATAGCCTCAACGACGGCATGACCATATTCCCTTTTGCCTGCCGGTACCACCACACCGCCGAAATGCTGGCTCAGCAACTGCATACCATAGCAGATACCGAGGATCGGCACGCCGAGCTCGAACAGTGCTTCCTCAACCGGCGGGGCTCCGAGCTCATATACCGAGGTGGGACCACCGGAGAGGATGATGCCACTGGGTTTGAAGGCGCGAATCTCGGCCATGGTCATATCAAAAGGGTGAAGCTCACAATAAACCCGCGATTCACGTACCCGGCGGGCTATCAGCTGGGTATACTGGGAACCGAAATCAAGGATCAGAATCCGTTCGCTGTGGATATTTGGCATTTTAGCGGCCATTCCCCTCAATTCGGTAGTTGGGTGATTCCTGGGTGATGGTGACATCATGGACGTGGGATTCCCGCAGGCCGGCATTGGTAACCCGCACAAACTGGCCGTTACGCTGCAGTTCTCCAATAGTACGACAACCGGTGTAACCCATGCCGGAACGCAGACCGCCGATCAGTTGGTGGATATTACTGGACAGGGGGCCGCGGAACGGTACCCGCCCTTCGATCCCTTCAGGCACCAGTTTGACGTCCTGTTCTTCCGCCTGGAAGTAACGATCCTTGCTCCCCTGCTTCATCGCTCCGAGGCTGCCCATCCCACGATAGGATTTGTAGGTTCGGCCCTGATAAAGGATGGTTTCGCCCGGGGATTCTTCGGTACCGGCGAACAGCGAGCCGATCATGACAATATCGGCACCAGCCGCAATCGCTTTGGGTAAATCACCGGAGAATTTGACACCACCATCGGCAACCAGCGGAATCCCGGCATCGAGGGTAACGCTTGCAACGCTCTGAATAGCGCTGATCTGCGGCACGCCAATGCCGGCGACAACTCGGGTGGTGCAGATCGAGCCGGGACCGATACCAACCTTGACGGCGTCAACACCGGCATCGATGAGAGCTCTGGCGGCAGCGGCGGTGGCAATGTTACCAGCCATCAACTGCACTGAGGGATAGGTGTTGCGCAGCCATTTAACGGTATCGATGACTTTCTGGCTGTGGCCATGGGCGGTATCCACCACCAGGACATCCACCCCGGCCTGGATCAGTGCCGCAGCGCGAACCTCGAGGTCATCACCGACGCCAACGGCGGCACCGACCCGCAAGCGGCCCAAGTCGTCCTTGCAGGCGTTGGGGTACTTGCGTACTTTTTCAATATCCTTGATGGTAATCAGCCCCTTAAGGACAAAATCATCGTCAACCACCAGCAGCTTTTCAATGCGGTGCTTATGCAGATGAAACTTGGCTTCTTCCAGGGTCGTGCCGGGGGGGACCGTGACCAGTTTGTCCTTGGTCATGACATTAGCAATAGGCTGTTCCAGGTTGGTTTCAAAACGTAAATCACGGTTGGTCATGATACCGACCAGCTTGCCGTTCTGGGTGATGGGGACACCGGAAATGCGGTATTTGTTCATCACCGCCAGAGCATCGGAGATTTTCTGGTCAGGCGCCATGGTAATCGGATCGACGATCATACCACTCTCCGATTTTTTGACCTGATCGACCTCAATCGCCTGGGCGTCAGGGGTCATATTCTTATGAACAATCCCCAGCCCGCCTTCACGCGCCATGCAGATCGCTGTGCGCGATTCAGTGACCGTGTCCATAGCAGAAGAAAGGAGCGGGATATTGAGCCTGATCGTACGTGTTAAGTGTGCCGACACATCAACATCTTTGGGCAGCACCTGCGAATGCGCCGGTAGCAGCAGAACATCGTCAAAGGTCAGGGCAATGGGGATATCAGGATTATACATGACTGCTCCTTGTAGCTGGGGTAAAACGTTGTGACTGACAAATGTAATGAATGCCTGCGGGTGAGTCAATTGTTACCAGTCACCAAACATCGACAGGTAAAAAACACTGGTAACTATTCAACAACACGGCACGGCCGCATCAGGCCGATCCGCGCAACAGATAGGCTTCGATAAAAGCTTCAATGTCACCGTTAAGGACCGCATCGGTATTGCCGGTCTCATGACCGGTACGATGATCCTTGACCATGCGGTAAGGATGCAGAACATAAGAACGGATCTGGCTCCCCCAACCAATTTCTTTTTTGTCTTCAGAAAAGGCCGCAGCCTCTTCTTCTTTTTTACGGATTTCCATTTCGTACAAACGCGCTTTGAGCTGCTGCATGGCAGTGGCGCGGTTGGCGTGCTGGGAGCGCTGATTCTGGCAGGCAACGACGACCCCACTGGGCATATGGGTGATACGGATGGCCGAATCGGTTTTGTTGATGTGCTGTCCACCGGCGCCACTGGCGCGATAGGTGTCGACCTTGATATCTTTATCTTCGATGACCACCTCGATAGAATCATCCAGTTCGGGAAACACAAACACCGAGCAGAAGGAGGTGTGCCGGCGGGAATTGGCATCAAAAGGGGAAATACGAACGAGCCGGTGAATACCACTCTCGGAGCGCAGATAACCATAGGCATAGTCACCGGTGACGCTGATGGTAGCACTTTTCAGGCCGGCATCATCCCCGGGCTGATATTCAGTAAATTCAGTTTTGAACCCTTTGTCCTCACAATAACGCAAATACATGCGTAACAGCATGTCGGCCCAGTCCTGAGCTTCAGTACCACCGGCACCGGCATTAATGCTCAAGGTTGCGTTGTTGGCATCGTGGGGACCAGAGAGCATGCGCGCAAACTCCATGGACGCGATCTTTTTTTCCAGGGCCGGGAGCATGCCATTGACTTCATCCAGGGTGGCCTGATCCTCCCCTTCTTCCCCCATTTCAATCAGTACCGTAGCGTCTTCCAATTGCTGTTGAACCGCGAGGCAGTCCTCAATGACCTTCTGTAACCGGGTGCGCTCACGCAGCAGTTCCTGGGCACTTTCCCCCTGATTCCAGAATTCGGGGCGGGCTATTTCCGCTTCCAGTTCAGCGACCCGTTCCTGCCGGGCTGGAACGTCAAAGATACCTCCAGAGCTCTTCAAATTTTGCCTGCAGTCCTTTGACGATCTCTTTTGGTTCGCGAAACATGATGATTTACTCCTTGTAAATGAACATCGGATGACTCTTCAAATCGGTCGGATGGTCAGGACAATCAACCATCTGACAGATCAGGTCAAGCGTTAATTTCCTTAACAGAATCGGGGCAGATCAGCGGCGGATATGAATCTGCCGCGCCAGGGATTCATCCACGGCAAATTGCGAATGACCGACCTTAAAAATATAACTGGGAAACTTCTGCATCAACATAATATCACTGCCTGGCAGCACCCCCATGCTCATCAGTTTCTGCATTTTTTTATCATCGCTGGCGGACAGATAGGCGATTTCTCCGGACTCCCCGGCTTTGAGTTCCGTTAGAGCGACAATCCCCGGAGAACCCAGGCGCTGGGCTTCGGTACAGCAATCGCCGGGCGGGATGGGGTTGCCGTGGGGACAGGTGTTGGGATGGTTGAGCAAGGTGCAGAGTTTGGTGTCGACCCCCTGACGCAGCAAATGCTCGAAGATGCAGGCTTGCTCATTGCCTTCTTCCCCCTCAATCCCGAGGATATCCATGGTCAGGCGCTCGGCCAGGCGATGCCGACGTACCGCCATGCGCGCTTCGGCCTCCCCTTCGCGGCGCAGAAACACGCGATGGTCGCGGATTTCAACATACGCACGCTGGAGCAGATCCTTTAACTCTTCAGCATCAGCTGCAAGTTGCAGATCTGTCAGCAGGCAGCCAACCTGATCACCTTCAACCGTCAAAACCCACAGGGATTCGAGAACTTCTTCAGCTTTTTCTGATAGTTGTTGCATCTTGCTCAGCCTCTTTTCTTGGTTGAGGATAGTAACCGTCGCAGCAATTTGCCGGGCACAGGATTAGCATAGCCGCACCAGGGACAATGAATCTTCCGGCAGCCGCCAAAACAACTGCCGCAAGACGGGCGCTTGGGATCGACTTCGAGATGATCGGGAATCTCGCGGTGACAAAAACCACAGATCATTGCAACAGACCGGTCGCAACCAGAATCCGGTTGAGCAGCCATCCCGAACCAAAGGCAAATGCAGTTACAAACACAAAAATAGCCAGCGCAATCCGGAAACCGCGCTCCTTGAACATCACCAGAAACTGGGCGACACAGGGGACAAACAGGGTCAGAGTGACAGCGGCAACAGTCAACTGAGTGACACTCAACAAGCCGGCCCGCTGGAGATCATAAAGGCCGGCGGCGCCAAAATCGCGCCGGAAAAAGCCGAACACAAAAGCGGTAGTTGCTTCGGTGGGCAGACCGATCGCTCTGACCACCGGCGCCAGCGCAGCAATCACTGCATCCAGGGTATTGGTCATTTTTCCCGCCCACAAAATAATCGAGGCAAGAATGAACAGGGGAAAAATCTCGAAGAAATAACTCTTCATGCGGGTCAGGGTTTTAACCCCAACGTTGAATAATTGTGGCCGCCGCAACGGCGGTATCTCCATATAGAAGACCGGTTTTTCTCCCGGCAGCAAGCGATCGGCCAGAACCCCAACCAGCAAAAAGGCAAACAGCAGGAAGATCGTCCACACCACCAGGGCCGACGGTGCGGACGACAACAAACCGAGAATCACCCCAAGCTGCGCGCTGCAAGGAATAGCCATGGCCAGCAGCAAGGTAGAAATCACTCGCTCACGCGTGGTTTCCAGGGTGCGAGTCACCAGGGTGGCCATGGTGTCACAACCAAAACCCAGCACCATGGGGATGACCGCTCGCCCGGAGAGGCCGATTTTTTTGAAGATCCGATCGAGCATCATCGCCAATCGCGGCAGATAACCACTATCCTCCAATACTGAAAAAACCAGAAAGAAGGCGCCGACAATCGGCAACACCAGAGCAACGGCGTAGCGCACCCCAAGTGTCCAGATACCGTATTCTCCGGCGATCAACTCAAACAACCACTCCGCCTTCAGATAGTTTTGGGTAAAAGCAATCACCGGCGGGTTGATGTATTCTTCAAACAGAAATCCTTCAAGAAAATCGACCAGGGTGCCGGCACCGAAAACGCCGACAAACTGGAACAGACCAAAATAAACCACCAGCAGCAACAGCGGGACACCGGTATATGGGTTCATCATCCAGACGGATAATTTTTCGCCGAAAGATTCCTCCGCACCCCTGGTTTGGGTTACCACCCCAGCGAGCATCTGCTTGGCGATATGGCGGCGTTCCATCCCGATCTGCAGATGCAGATCAGCCCGGCGGCGAAAGCGGATTTCCCGTAATACCTCCAGTAACTGGTTATGGTGGTCGCTATCTTCCTGCTGCTGAACCAGCTGCTTGATATCTTCATCCCCCTGAATCAGCAACATGCCAAGAGCGCGGGTACTCAAGCGATACTCACCGCGCAACAGTTTGGCGACCACAGTGATATCCTGCTCAAGGTCCTCGCGATAAACAAACACCTTATGGGGACAGACGCGATAATTCTTGATCGCGGTAAACAGCTCATCGAGGCCAATCTTACGCTTCATCACCGCGCCGATCACCGGCACTCCAAGACGCTGCTGCAACTGTTCCAGATCAAGCTTCATGCCAAGGCGCTCGGCCTCATCGAGAATATTGACCACCAGCACCAGCGGCAGGCCGGCTTCTACCAACTGCAAGGTCATCGGCAGCATGCGCTCAATATTGCGCGCATCAATCACATGAACAACCACTTGTGGATCTTCGTGGAGCAGAATCTGTCTGCCGACCCGTTCTTCTTCAGTGATCGGCATCAGCGAATACATGCCGGGAGTATCAAGAATCTCGTAGCGCTGATCAGCAATAACGCAGTGTCCTGAGGAGACCTCGACTGAGGTGCCGGGATAATTGGAGACGGTGGCGTAGGCTCCGGTCAAAGCATTAAATAAAACACTTTTGCCGACATTCGGGTGACCAACAAGAATAACTTTAGGCAATGAAGAGGCAGAGTCAGACATACCGGACATTTCTTTCGGTGTTCAGGCTAAAAAGAACAGGGTCAGGATTATTGGCTGCATTTGATACAGCGGCCATAGAGTTCGTGGCGATGACTTTCAACAGTAAAATCATAGCGCTGCGCCACCTCGCGCTGCAGTTGCTCAATCCGGGGTTCGACAAACTCAATAATTTTTCCGCAGCGGGTACACACCAGATGGTCATGATGATGATCCGTATAGAGGGGTTCAAAACGGGCCTGACCGTCGCCAAAGTTCAATTCAGTGGCAATGCCACACTCGGCAAAAAGTTTCAGGGTTCGATGAACTGTGGCATAGCCGATGCGTGGATGGTCCTGGCGCAGCACCTGGTAGAGTTCTTCGGTCGAATAATGTGAGGCAGAATCCAGAAAGGTTTCAAGAATAATCATCCGCTGACGGGTATTTTTTAACCCTTTGGTACGCAGGTACTGATTGAAAACCGAAGCGCGATCCATCGCAATCACTCCTTTTGCAAGCCACTGAAATTGAGTTTCAAAAGCTAGAGCAAGAGCAACAAAAGATCAAGCAAAAAGACCGGAAAAATCAGCCCAGGTCGGTGGGGAAAACCTGATACAGGAAAATAGCAATACGACCAAACTGATCAAAGAACAAGAGGACACCGGCAGTCATCAACAACACCCCGGTAGCAATTTCGACAATGCGGATATAACGCTTGAAACGATCAAAGAAATTAAGGAAGGAATGAAACAACAATCCGGATATCAACAGCGGGATCCCCAACCCGGCCGAATAGAAACTTAATAGCAGAACCCCTTGCCAGGCACCACCGCTACTACCAGCAGCAATTGCCAGAATGGCCCCAAGGATCGGGCCGATACAGGGAGTCCAGCCGGCAGCAAAAGCAATACCCACTACAAAGGTACCAACAAAACCGGCGGGCTTGTTGCGCACGTGGAGGCGCTTTTCACCAAGCAGGGAGGTAAAACGGAACAGTCCACTTATATGGATGCCGAACAGAAAAATAACCACCCCGCCGACTTTCTGGATAACCCCCAGACCTTCGCGCAGATAGTACTGAACCGATGCCGACGCTAGACCGGCCATGGCGCCCAGGGTGATAAAGACGAACGAAAACCCGGCAATAAAAATCAGGCTGTGGATAAATACCCGGGCTCTGGCCTTGGTATCTTGCTGGGATTGATCCAGCTCGCCGAAGGACATCCCGGTGATATAGGTCAGATAGGAAGGAACCAGAGGAATCACACAAGGTGACGCAAACGAGAGAACTCCCGCCATAAAGGCGATCCAGATAGTAATGTCGCTACCAAAATCCACGTAAATTAAACCTTATCAGTTGTTCAACAGCGATTCGATCATGCCGTAGGTTGGATTCTGCATCCAGTCACGACCGCCGATAATATGTTCAACCACCGTACCGTCGCGGTCGATGATAAAAGATTCGGGGTAGCGAAATACGCCATAGAGCGCCTGCACTTCCGCCTTGATGCCATCAAGCAGAATCGGAAAGCTGTAGGAATGCTGCAAAAGATACTGACTGACCACCTGATGAGGGTTTTCTTCCACATTGATTGCCAGAATCACCAGACCATCATCTTTTTTCTGCTGGTAAAGCTGCTCCATGGTCGGCTTTTCTTCACGACACGGGGGACACCAGGTCGCCCAGAAATTCATCACCACAACCTGGCCCCGAAAATCGGACAGCGAGATACTTTCACCTTCCATATTGAGCAGGGTAAACTCAGGAGCCTGTTCCCCGACAACAACCGACGCCGGAGGTGGCCCACCAGGGCAACCTGACAACAAGAGTAAACCAGTAACAACAAGCACCAGAGCTGATATTTTTTTTAACAACACGATCATTCCTTATTTTTGCTATAAGCTTGATAGCTTCTCTTGGACAAGAGCACTCAGTTTAGTGTCAGGGCTTTGGCGTTGCAATGTGCTTTGCCACAGAAGCGACGCTGACAAAGTTATTACAAAATTTATCCCTCACAAAACATATAGAAAACTGAATATCCGATTGTAGGTCAAGCAACCTGTCCGGTCAATAATAATCTGCATGCACAAACCGGTACGTTCACGACGGATGGACAATAGACAGCAGCCCCGCTTTTGATCTATTTTAGCGACGCGATCGGAAGGAGCCCAATGCAACCATTTATTGAAACCATCATTATTGTCATGCCGGTCTTTCTGGTAATTGCCCTGGGCACTCTGCTACGCCGCCTGGGATTGATGGATGACAATTTCCTGAAGCAAACCAACAGGCTGGTTTACGTGGTTTTTCTCCCTCTGTTGCTGTTTCATCGTATCGGCCAGGCTGACTTCAACGTTTTTTTCAACCCCGGCCTGGTGATCGGGTCCTCTGTTGCTATCGCTGCCGGCTTTTTTGTCTCTTACAGCTATGCCGGATTGCGGCACTATCCCGGGCCGATCAAGGGCAGTTTCAGCCAGGGATCCTTTCGTGGCAACCTCGCTTACGTCGGCCTGGCTATCTGTATGAATGCTTACGGCGAAGATGGATTAACCAGCGCCGGCATGCTCATGGGATTTTTGGTACCGGTGCTGAATTTTTTTGCCATTCTGGCGTTGTTGTTGCCACATCAGGGACGCCAGAATAGCAACAAAACCAATTGGCTGCGGCAACTTGCTCTCAACCCCCTGATTGTCGCCTCTTTCCTCGGTCTGTTGTGGAGCTTTTTCGAACTGCCGCTGCCCGTCATCATTGATCGTGCCCTCGATATCTCCACCGGACTGTCCCTGCCGCTGGCGCTGTTGGCCATCGGTGGCACATTCTCTTTAGGTCAACTCAAGGGTGATCTTAAAATCGCCGGGCTTGCGACCCTGATCAAGCTCGCCCTGCTGCCCCTGATGGTGACCGCTATCCTCTTGCCCCTTGGTGTCAGCGGTCAGAATCTGGGGATCGGCATTCTAATGGCAGGAACCCCAACCGCAACCGCCACCTACATCATGGCCCACCAGATGAAGGGGGATGCAGAACTGGCCGGTTCCATCGTCATGTTGTCAACGCTGCTATCAGCACTCAGTTACACCATCATCCTGCTGATTCTCAAAGGAACAGGCCTGTTGCCATGATGCCCTTACCTTCATCTGCTGCTGCCCGCACCGACTTTTCTCCCCTGCTGATTGGTGATGGTTTTGTCATCGTCCCACCGGGTACTGCCGCTCCTGACAACCACCGTATGGCCATCGTCATGGCGCGCGGAGCCTTTGGCTCCGGCGACCATGAAACGACCCGCAGCTGCCTCGAAATCATGGAAACATTGAATTTTGCCGAGCCGCCGAAGATTCTTGATCTTGGCAGCGGCACCGGCGTCCTGGCTATTGCTGCTCTTAAGATCTTTGGCGGCCACGCCTGGTGTGTCGATATTGAGGAGTCTGCGGTTGCCAGCGCCCGACACAACTGTGAACTCAACCGGGTTGACGCCGTCACCCACCACTGCGGCACCCTTGACACCCTGACAGAATCGGGATTTGATCTGGTGCTGGCGAATATTTATGGCGATATCCTTCTGGATGTAGCTGCCGGTCTGATGGCACGGACGGCTCCTGGTGCCATCATCCTGCTGTCCGGCATGCTGTGGGAATACAACTTCGATATCCGTAAATCCTATCAGCAGCTTGGCTGCTGCCTGGTAAAAAACCGATTGATGGAAGAATTCAGTACGGTGCTGCTGCAAAAAAGAGGAACATGACACCATTCTCCGAGACCCATAGCACCTCAGGCTCCGCTATCGTGATTACTGATCTCGCCCTTTCAAGGAGTGGTTCCACGCTCTTTTCTGAGCTGTCGCTGACCTTTGATCGGGGAGACAAGGCCCTGCTAACCGCTCCGTCCGGCTACGGAAAATCCACCCTGCTGCGCAGTCTGCTCGGGTTTGTTCCAGCAACGGCGGGATCGATTACCATTTTCGGCAGAAAGCTGACCCCCCAGTCCGCCTGGCAATTGCGCTGCCGCATGGCCTATGTCGATCAGGAACCCGACCTTGGCGAGGGCACGGTCGAAGCGGCGTTGAGACGCCCCTTCGGTTACAAAAACAACCAGCATTTACACCTGGATCCTGATCAGATAGCCGCATTGATGGAACAGCTCCACCTACCGGACAGCCTCCTGAACAAACCGACATCGTCGCTCTCCGGTGGTGAGCGCCAGCGGGTGGCAGTCATCAGTGCGCTCCTGCTTGAGCGCGACATCCTGCTGCTCGATGAACCAACCTCCGCCCTCGATCAGGACAATGGAAGCGCCATTGCAAAACTGCTCAAGGGAAAAACCGAAACGACGGTTGTGGCCATCTCCCACGATGCGGTTCTGGTCGAAACATTTGATCGGGTCATCAATTTAAAGCAGCACAGCCGGAGGTCGGTATGACCATCGTCGATATCAGTTTTTTCAACCTGGCATTTGCCTACCTGCTGCTGGCCGCCCCTCTGGCCATCATGTTGTGGCTGCGCCTGCCGATGATCAGTGACACCCTGATCGCCATTGTGCGCATGACCGTACAGCTGTTGTTCGTCGGCTTTTATCTCCAGGTGATTTTTGATCTGGACAATCTGCTGCTCACCGGACTGTGGCTGCTGGTGATGCTGGTGGTTGCCGATTTATCCATCGTGCGCGGCTGCGGATTGCGCCTGAGCCGGGTGGCTCTCGGGGTTTTTGTGTCACTGCTGGTCGGCACCCTGGTTCCGCTGCTGTTTTTTATTCTCTTTATTTTTCAGGATAACGCAGCCCTTGGCGCTCAATACCTGATCCCCATCAGCGGCATGATCCTGGGCAACTGCCTGCGGGCCGACATTATCGGTATTCAAACCTTTTATGACGGTTTGCGGCAGCAAGAAAAAGCCTATACCCTGAGCCTGTCCCAGGGGGCGAACCTGCGCGAGGCCCTGCTGCCATTTATCCGCAAAGCCTTCCAGGCTGCCCTGGCGCCAACGGTTGCTGCCATGGCGACGATCGGCCTGGTGGCCCTGCCGGGCATGATGACCGGCGTGATTCTCGGCGGTGGCGACCCCATGACCGCCATCAAATACCAGATCGCCATCATGATCGCCATCTTTGCCGGAACGGCCCTGACGGTGATTCTGGCCATCCGCCTGACCACCATCGGCAATATCGGTACAGAAGGGTTGCTGAACAAAGAGATTTTTGTCGCCGCTGGTAAGGATCAGTGATAGTTGACAATCTTTTACTATCGGAATCCTGCTACATAACCGATCAGAGAATGCCATGAACCTGTCACCGACCCAAATTTTTCTGGTTTATCTTCCTTATGGAGCGGTGTTCTTTGCCATCGGCATCGCCATCACCTCACGGCGCAGAGCCTTTGTTAACCTCCAGATTGCCGGATTATTCTGGCTGCTGGCTATTTTTGCTTTCACCCACGCCCTGCACGAGTGGGTTGAAATGTATCGTCATTTGCAACTGTCAGGGTCAGTTCAATGGCTGATTCCTATCCGCCACGTCAGTCTGCTGCTGGCGCTGATCTCCTTTGTATTTTTATTCCTCTTCGGCATTTCCCTGAATGCCTCACTGCTTAAAAAGAGCAGGCCTTGGCTACGCGGATTTTTTGTCGTCATGCTGATCATTTTTTTTGCTCACCTGCTCCTCCTCCACCCCTGGAAAGATGCGCAACTACTACGCACCGTTGAGTACGACCTGCGCCTGCTGATCGCCCTGCCGGCGACCCTGTTAACGGCGGCAGGATTTTTTCTCTATGCCTGGCAACTTACTCGTCAGAGCTTGCGTGGTGCCTTTAATTTTGTTGGTGCGGGAGCGGCCTTTTTCGCCTATGGCATCTGTGCCGGAGCAATACCATCTGGAACGGTCCTGATTCTGCCGATTGAAGTGTGGCGGGCCGTCAGTGCCTTTATTATCCTCCACTTTCTCATGTACGCCCTCGACACCTTCATGGATCAGCGTGAAGAGATGATTACCGAACGCCTGCAGCTCGCTGCAAATAGCGAAAAACTCAGTGCCATCGGTCGCCTGGCTGCCGGCATCGCTCATGAAATCAACAATCCGCTGGCCAATGCCTCGCTGCAACTGGAGATGCTGCGCCAGCATAGCGAGGTCAAAGAACTTCCGGAAAAAATTGCCGGCCGTTTGAATATTATTGAAAAGAGCATCGATAAGTCTTCCCACATTGCCAGGGAACTGTTGATCTTTGCCGGCGGCAAAACCCCTGATACCGAACTTGTTCAGGTCTCGTTAAGACCCATCGTCAAATCCGCATGGGAAATGGCTTCTTATCGAACCAGTAACCACCAATTTATTGACAACATATCAACCCTGCCGACCATCGAAGGCAACCATATCAAACTTGAAGAATTGTTCCTGAATCTGTTCATCAATGCCATTGATGCGATGCCGGAAGGAGGAACACTTGAAATCAGTGGCTGGGTCAAGGACGATGAGGTTATTATCCAGGTGGAGGACACAGGCACAGGGATTGCGGAAGAAAATCTTGCCCGGATGATGGAACCTTTTTTCACCACCAAAGAGGTCGGCCAGGGGACCGGTCTTGGTCTTTCCATCTGCTACGGCATTATGAATCAGCATGACGGCACCATTCAGATCGCCCCGCGCCATGGCGTGAATGGCGCCCAGGTCACCCTGAAATTCCCCTTTAACGACAAAATCAGTCAAAAAAGAGAGAAAACCTGATGACCCCTGTCCTTGTTGTTGACGACGATCATGAGTTACGGACCACCCTGGTGGAAGTTCTGGAGCAGGAAGGCCTGCAAGCAGTAGCGGCCCCGAGCGCTGATGATGCTCTGATTCGACTGCAGCAGAAGTCCTTTGATCTGATCCTGCTCGACCTGGTGATGCCGGGAACTGACGGCATGACCGCCATCCCATTAATCAGAAGACAGGCACCGCGCACCCGTATTATCGTCATGACCGCCTATGCGTCGGTGCAGAATGCCGTTCAGGCTCTGCAGCAGGGAGCTGATGACTACATTGTCAAGCCGTTCAAGATTGATGGCCTGATGTTAACCGTGCGGCTGAACCTGCAAAAAGCCCGTTTCTGCGAAGAAACCGAAGCCGTCGATCTGGATAAAATCTTCAATGTGCTTGCCAATGGTTTACGCCGCCAAACCTTGCAGCTGTTAAGTCGCCAGAGACAGATGCGCTTTATGGATCTGGTTCGCGCTCTGGAAATTGAGGACCACACCAAGGTCAATTTTCACCTTAAAGCCCTGCGCGAAGCCGGTTTTATT
>CAZMFD010000052.1:0-20433 GCA_964565445.1 uncultured Geobacteraceae bacterium | reverse complement strand
GTCAGACAACGACTCCACATTTTTCTGCACACTTGCAGAGTGATGCGACATGTTCATCCTCATCGTGCGCCAGAAACTGAACCAGTCTTTGGGTTTCGGTATCAGCCAGACTCACTAGAATCCGGGCGTGAACATCAATAAAATAACGTTCCAACTTGATGGCGAAGGTTAACGCATCATTGATACCAATGGGCTGCTTGGAGCGATGCAGCACGGCCTGGGCTTTTTCATGCATGCGTTCGACCTTTTTGATGGTTTCATTTTCGGTAATTTCCAAATGACTTTTGGTAATAATTTTATCAACAAAATCGAGCAGGATAGCGTGTTGCTTTTCATCACTGGCCAGTTGCAGAAAAACATCCTTAACCTCTTGGTCGATGCCTTTTATCGCGGAAAAGTTCAGATAAACGTCACTCAACATCATTTCTACTTCACGGCACATTCTGATTAACTTCATTTCAGTAGATCCTTACAAAAGAGAGGACGGTTTCGAAGTCTTTTTCATTGATAAAAGGAGATCAACCATCAATCACCGCCGACCATGCCACTGGAGCAACTTGACCAGATAGCGCGATTTCATCTGCTCGCTGGCCAGGACACGTTTGACCGGGGCCAGCTTCAGTATGGCTCCAAGCAGCGCGGCCAGAGCACGGTGACTGAAAAGAATCTGATTATCAAAAATCAGTTCCTGGAGTTTACCCCGCTCAATCGCCATCACCACAATCCGGTGGACACTGTCAACCGGGGTAAACACCCTTTTTTCGCGGGGGACTAAAGATAGACTCCGCGGTCCGCAAACACGCACACAGACACCGCAACCGAGGCAGGTATCGGCATCTATTGCAGCGCTATAGCGCCGGGGCTGATCAGGATCATTAGCCGCCACCAGGCCGACTGCCTCGACCGGACAGACTCGCACACATTGCCCGCAACCGGTGCAACTTGCAAGGTTAATCACGGGAATAAAGTTCGAGGTATGAACCGGCTGCAAAATACCGTATTTGCGCGCGGCAATCATGGCTTCACAGCAGCAGCCACAGCAATTGCAGATAAAATTTACCCGGTTCTGAACATTTTCGCCGAACTGGACCAAATTGTGTTCGTAAGCCTGATCCAGCAATTCCAGGCATTCGCCGGCATCAATCGCCCGGGCATAACCGCTACGGGTCAGAGATTCGGCGCTGGTGTTGAAGGTCATGCAGATATCCATCGGCGCGCCGCAGTTCTTACCCAGGTGCTCCATCTTGTGACGGCAGTAGCACAGACCGACACCTATATGGCTGGCACTTTTAATCACTTCCGAGGCACGCTCGTAATTCAACACCAGCAGGGCATTATCATCACTGATCAGGGGTTCATGAACAAAAACCCGGCCAAGCTGAGTCTGACCATCAATAAAAAGGCTCTTGATAAAATCTTCTTCGACGTTGAGGTACTGGTAAAACAGCTCAGCCAGCAGTTTCTGATCTACATTCCCGTTTAAGCGCATCAATGAAAACTCAAAAAACCCGGCCATCGGCGGCGGCACCACATAAACCGTCTCGCCATCCTCTTCAACATCCACCAGAATGGCTCGACCAGCCAATTCCTCAAGAATCTTGCGGCTCTCCACCTCACTCAATTTCCAGCGTTGGGCGGCATCCGCTGCCCGGAAAGGCGCTATGGGGAGTTGTGCGATCAGCCCGGCTTCTTTTTCACTGACAAGTATTTTTAGAATTTCGTAAAGAGTTCTGGAGGGCGGCGCACCCTGAGGAAAACGATTAAGTCGCTCGACAAAATGATCATATGAGGATTTTTTCAGCGTTCGGTGAGCCATAACACCTCCACGAAACCGCAGAGCGCAGATTTTTTTGAGCGATCTGACTGGTTTTATCCGGCTACCGGCAATTTGAGGGCCTCATACAAATAGAGCATGCCGTAAATCAGCAGGACTGAACAAAGAGTACAGCCGATACAGGTAATGACCATCACTACGGCAACACGCGAATGTTTAATCTGCCAGCAGCGCCAGGCAAGAAAGGCACTGAGTAGCGCCATAGGCACCAGGAACAACAAAAAAAGCATCTTAAATATTTATCCATTTTTAAAATTAAGCCGACACATACCACACACCAGCTTGACCTGTGACCCACGACTTTGATCTACTATTGTCATCTTAACACAGCTTTTTCAGTCTACCAACGGGGAGCATAGTGAAGAACTTTTACCCGAAACCTCTGATTTTTTTTTCGATTCAAGGACTTTGCGGCCTGCTACTGTTTCTTCTGTTCGCCGGATCCCTTCGTGCTGAAGCCATCGCCGACGATTTCAATCGCTGCCTGACAGATCTGGGCACAGCAGCCCTTGATGAAGGGGTTTCAGCCGATATTTTCCGCCAGGCGACAGTTAACCTTACTCCCGATATGAGAACCATCGAACGCATGGAGCGCCAGGTAGAGTTAACCCTCACCGCCAGCGAGTATCTGGCGCGGCAGGTTACCGACGACCGCATTCGCGTCGGGCGGTCAAAGCTGGCAGAGCAGCACGAATTACTAGCCGACATTGAAAATCACTACGGTGTCGACCCGGCTATCATCGTCGCCATCTGGGGGATGGAATCCTCCTTCGGTGCGGCCGCCGGCAATTTCCCGGTGATTCGGTCCCTGGCAACCTTGAGTTGCTATGGCCGTCGTCAACCTTTTTTTCGCAGCGAGTTTTTCAGTGCCCTAAGGATTCTTGAGCGCCAGGATATAGCCGCGGATAATTTTCTCGGCTCCTGGGCTGGAGCGTTCGGTCAGACACAGTTTATTCCCACCAGCTTTGAACGCCTGGCGGTTGATCACAGTGGTGACGGACGTCGTGATATCATCGGCAATATCCCCGATGCTCTGGCTTCAGCGGCTAACTATTTGCAACAATCAGGCTGGCTAGCGGATCAGCCTTGGGGTTTTGCGGTCAATGTCCCCCCTGCCTTCACCCCGCCGATCAGCGACTGGAGAGAGCGCAAACCTTTAGGTTTCTGGCAAGAGCAGGGGCTTAAGCGTGCCGATGGGACGCCCCTGATCACCGAAGATCTGCCGGCAACCACCCTGGCCGGATTGATTGCTACAAGCACTAACAACGACCCCTATTTTCTGGTGCTGGCCAACTTTAACGCCCTGCACCGCTACAACCCGGCAGTCAATTATGCGTTGGCAATCGCCCATCTGGCTGATCGCCTACGCGAGTAGGATGATCTCACTTCCTGTTCTGACAACATATCCCGAGGAAACCACCTCAGTTTTTTGATGAGTCGTTAGAAAAAAATCAACAAAAAATATTGTCTTTAAGATTAAATTTCAGTAATATCATTGGCGTCTCTTTATTTTCAGCTTGTCGGTGAGCCTATCGCCTTATCTTCATGGGGCGCCACGTCGAGCAACGTATTATATAAATAAGTGGAGGGGTTTTCATTTGCAAGGAGAGCTTCATGAAAAACTTTCGACTGGGGGTCAAACTGATCGGTGGCTTCGTGCTGGTGGGTCTGATTACCCTGGGGGTCGGATTGATCGGTGTCCGCAGTATTACCGGCCTGGGAGAAAATGTTACTGAAATCGGTGAGGAGAAACTCCCGGCCGTTCAATATCTGGAAGCCATGCGGGCCGGTGGACTGGAACGGGTTGCCGGTAACCGTGCCCTGCTTAATCCGCGCCTTTCCTTAAGTGAACGTCAGGTCGTTTACCAGAAAAACACCCAGGCTCAGTCCGACGTTGAAAAAGCCATCAGTGCTTATCAGGATCTACCCCGCACAGCGGAGGAAGAAGCCTTGTGGCAAGAACTCACTGCTGCCTGGCAAGAGCGCCGGGCGGCGGTTGCCCGTTTCATGGAGCTTTCACGTGCTATTGACGAGGTAGGCATCCTCGATCCCGTCGGACTGCGAGCCGACCTGCAAGAATTTCGCGGCACTCAGTACGAAACTGCGGTGATGGTTCTTGACTACATCCACACCGGGATGGGTTATGGCTGGAGTTACGATCTGGACAACTCCCCCTTCGAGCTCTGGACGGCGGAATTTCAGACCGACAATGAACAGTTGCAGAACCTGATCAAACAGGCACGGGCCACCCATGCTGAATACTATGAAGCCATATCTGAAAACCGCGAGATGCGCCGTGGCGGCGACGCAGCCGCCGCCCAGCAACACTATGAAGACGTCATCTCCCTGACCATTGAAGACACCTATGATGTGTTTTTCTCGCTGTTGCAGGTTGCCGATGAGGCGGTCACCCTGTACGAAGAAATGATGACACAGCTGATGGGCCCGGTACAGACCCAGACCGACCATGCCCATCAACTGCTGGATGAGTTGATCGCCGTTACCGCTGCCGACGCAACCGCTGCGGTGACGACAGCAGAAAGTCAGGTGGCCCGGGCAACCACCTTGAGTGTCCTCGGCATGATCGCCGGCGCCCTTCTGGCTGTCCTCTTTGGCTTCCTGCTGACCCGCAGTCTGACCCGCCCCATCGGCCTGACCCTGACAATGATTGAAGATCTTGCCCATGGCAAACTGGGCCAACGGCTCCAGATGGATCGTCGGGATGAAATCGGCAAAATGGCACACGCCATGGATTCCTTTGCTGACAACCTCGAACATGAAGTCCTCGAGGCCTTTGATCGTCTCGCCCATGGTGATTTTACCTTTGAAGCCGAGGGGCTTATTAAGGAGCCCTTGAGCAAAGCCA
Source organism: uncultured Geobacteraceae bacterium (assembly GCA_964565445.1). Taxonomy (GTDB): domain Bacteria; phylum Desulfobacterota; class Desulfuromonadia; order Desulfuromonadales; family Geopsychrobacteraceae; genus Pelovirga. The sequence goes on along the minus strand of CAZMFD010000052.1, from coordinate 15,733 downwards.
ACCAGAGCCTGAACGAACTGGTTAACGAACTGCTCAAAGCGGCCAATCAGGTTGAATCGGCCAGCTCCGAGATCTCCGCCGCCAGTCAGACCCTGTCACAAGGAGCTACCGAATCCGCGGCTTCGCTGGAAGAGATTTCAGCTTCGATGAATGAAATTGTTGGCCAGTCACGCCAGAGTGCCGGCAACTCAAGAGAAGCAGACACCCTCTCCAGCAGTGTCCAAAAGTCAGCACATGCCGGTGCCGAAAAAATGCAGGGAATGACCGCGGCGATGACGGATATCGACAAGGCCGGCAAGGACATTTCAAAAATCATCAAGACGATCGAAGATATCGCTTTTCAAACCAACTTGCTGGCTCTGAACGCCGCGGTTGAAGCCGCCCGAGCAGGACATCACGGCAAGGGCTTCGCTGTCGTTGCCGAAGAGGTTCGCAATCTGGCGGCACGCAGTGCCAAGGCAGCCAGTGAAACCACGACCCTGATTGAAGGGACCGGGCAAAAAACCAAACGTGGGATGCAGGCGGCCGAGGAAACGGCAGCAGCACTGGGCGAAATAACCACTGGAATCACCAAAGTATCAACCCTGGTGGGTGAAATTGCCACAACCATCAACGAACAAACCGAAGGGGTGAATCAGATCAATATCGGCATTGGGCAGATTGATCAATCGACCCAACAGAACACCGCCAGTGCCGAAGAGTGCGCTGCCGCGTCTGAAGAACTTGCGGCCCAGGCTCAGCAGCTGCGGAGCATGCTGTCGAAATTTAAACTGACGGGACAGCCGGCAGCACAAACCCAACCGGCAATAACTAGTCAGGGTTCTCCAAAGAAAGCCACACCAAGCCCAGCAGCCCAGGGGTGGGCCGAGTTACCAGCCCCTGAACCGGAAAAAAAATCCACAGACAGAACTATCGCTCTAGACGACGATGAATTTGGTAAATATTAGTACCACTTTCTAACTTGATTTTCCGGCACTAATAACCGCAGGGGAGAGGATAACGGCTCCTGCGGTTTTTTTAGACAATAACTGCCGGACCCGTTTGCTAATCAACCCAATGAAAATTGGTCGGACCAATTCTCTTTTATGGTTGACTTTTCATTTCAGCTCCGTTAGAAATTTGATGCCTGCGCGGATTTCTTTAGTCGAAATAAATTTTTTCATTTCTTTTTTGATGCCTCCGCAAAAAATATCAACAACGGATGGTTAAGCATAAAACACCATCTTTATAACTCATCAACCCGTCTATGTCGGCGAAGGATTTTCCCTATGCCCGAAAGTCAACTGCTTGACTACATGTATGTTTTCTTTTTCCTGGTTGGCGGAATCTGTATTGCGGTCGGACCGTTGATCGTAGCAAATCTGGTCAATCCGACATCGATTCTGAAAAGCACCCTCGACCCTTACGAATGCGGCATGGACATCTTTGGCGATGCCCAGGATATCCGTTTTCATGTAAGCTACTATCTCTATGCGCTGATTTTTGTCGCTTTTGCCGTCGATATCCTTTTTCTGTTTCCGGTAGCAACGGCGTACCATCTGGTATCCGGCGCCCATGGACTGATCGTGCTGTTTATTTTTGTGTTTGTTCTGTCCCTGACGGTTATTTATCCGTGGGTTAAAGGAGTTTTTACATGGCCGAAGAGAAAAAAAATCTCCTGAGGGTTCACACCCAGACCGATGAAGCACGCCGCCGCGAGCTTGACGGTCATCCCCCTGAGGAACTCGATTCCATCGTCCACCTGGCGCAGGTGGAAAAGGTTCTAAATTTCTGCCGCGCCAACTCTCTGTGGCCGTTGACCTTCGGTCTGTCCTGCTGCGCGATTGAAATGATGGTAGCCGGGATGGCGCGTTTTGATCTGGCCCGTTTTGGTGCTGAAGTGTTTCGCCCGTCACCGCGACATTGTGATTTGATGATTGTCGCCGGTACGGTAAACAAAAAAATGGCCCCCGGTGTGTTGACCCTCTACGAACAAATGGCCGCACCACGTTACGTGATTGCTCTTGGTAACTGTGCGACATCAGGCGGTCCGTTTGCGGTAGAAGAGAACTACAATGTCATCGAAGGGATCGATCGTATTATTCCGGTCGATGTCTATGTGCCGGGCTGCCCACCACGGCCGGAAGCACTGTTCGAAGGTATTTTCAAATTGCAGGAAAAAATTTCCGGCAAACGCTTCCCGATTCCCATGAACAAGATGCCCGAAGGAGTCTGACCCATGGAATCAAAAGATTCCGTTATTGCCGCTTTTAAAAAGATCCCGGTCACGGTTGAAGAGGTTCAATTTGCGCAGCGGGGCTATCATCTCGAGATTACCCTGGAGGCGGGACAGCTACGCGCCTTTGCCGAATTGCTGCGTACCGGCAACTTCTACTTAAGCTTCGTGTCGGGGCTGCATCTTGCCACCGGGATTGAGGTCAGTTATCAGTTTGCCAATTACGGTTTCCCCTGTCGCCTGCTGGCCAACGTCGGTGTTGACGCTGACAACAGTGTGCCGACCATCGCCGACATTTTTCAGGGCGCCAACTGGCACGAGCGCGAAACCAAAGACTTTTATGGCGTGATCTTTCGCGATCATCCCAACCTCAAACCGTTGCTGCTGGCTGAAGACATGGAAGATCTTAAACCCCTGCTCAAGAAAGAAAAGACCCTCAAAGATCGTGCCGGCATCTCGCGCACCGAGCCCGAGGCTCAACCAACTCCTGCCGTCAAGGAGGATGCGTGATGACCACCAGGGCTGAAAAAGGTGAACAGCGCTATGTTCTCAACATGGGGCCACAGCATCCAAGTACTCACGGCGTTTTACGGGTCATCCTGGAGATGGAAGGCGAGTATGTCATGGATCCGCAACCGGTACTCGGCTACGGCCACCGGATGCATGAAAAAATGGCGGAATGCCGCTCCTGGCCTAATTTCCTGCCTAATGCCGCACGCATGGATTACCTCGCCGCGCTGATCTATAACCACGGCTATGTCGGCGTGGTCGAGCGCCTTGCCGGCATTGAGGCTACCCCAAGAGCAGAATATATCCGCGTTATCACCTCTGAACTTAATCGCCTCCAGAGTCACCTGTTGTGGCTGGGGGTACTGGTTCTTGACCTGGGTGCTTTTACCCCGATCATGTATACCTTTGAGGATCGCGAGAAAATCCTTGATATCCTTGAGGATGTGACCGGTTCACGGTTGACCTACTGCTATATGCGCGTTGGTGGCGTGGTTCGCGACATCGATGACAAATTTGTCGAACGCACCCGCGAATATATTAAATGGCAGCGTTCACGCATGCCGATGTATGACAAACTGGTGACCGGCAACATCATCTTCCGCAAGCGGATTGAGCAAATCGGCGAGTTTTCTCCTGACATGGCTCGTCGTTACGGGCTGACCGGCCCGGTCCTGCGCGGAACCGGCATCCCTTACGATATCCGTCGCGCTGAACCCTATTCGGTTTATCCGGAATTTGATTTCGAGATCCCCACCGAAACAAGCGGCGACTGCATGGCGGCTTATCTGGTTCGGGTTCGCGAGATCGAACAGAGTCTGCGCATCCTTGAACAGGCCCTCGATAAACTTCCGGACGGGCCGTTCATGGCCAAGGTACCAAAAAAACTCAAGCTACCCGCTGGTGATGCCTGCTATACGGTGGAATCACCACGCGGCGAGCTGGTTTATCACCTGATCGGGGATGGCAGTGACACTCCCTACCGGATGAAAATCCGCGTTCCGTCCTTTTCCAATCTGAGCCTTCTGCCCGAACTCTGTAGCGGAATGCTCCTTTCTGATCTCTGTGCCTGCATGGGTAGTCTGGATCTGGTTATTCCGGAGATCGATCGATGAGCGCTGTGATGAATACCGGATTTCTTCCGCCAGAGCTGTTACGTATTATCTTCGCCGTGGTCTGCGCCATTGTTATTGTCTTTGGCAATGCGGTCGTCATGGGGTACCTTGAGCGCAAGCTTGCCGGACGCTTTCAGCGCCGACCGGGTCCGATGGAAGTCGGCTTTCATGGCATTCTGCAGTTGGCCGTCGATGGGGTGAAACTGGTCGGCAAGCAATTGATCGTGCCGAAACAAACGGATAAGGTGCTTTATCGTCTGGCGCCGATTATTTCTTTTGCGCCGGCGATCATGCCGCTGGTGGTTATTCCGTTCAGTCCCAAGCTTCAGGGACGCGACTTTGATGTCGGCCTGATCTTTATTCTGGCTGTGGTTGCCATTAATGTCCTGGCGATCCTGATTGCCGGCTGGAGCTCCAACAACAAATATTCCTTACTGGGTGCCATGCGTTCAGTCGCTCAGAACGTCGCCTATGAAATCCCGATGCTGCTGACCCTGCTGTCGGTGATTCTGGTGACCGGCACCTTCAGTCTGCGCGGGATTGTTGAAGCGCAAAGCGGCGGTGCCTGGTTTATTTTCCTGATGCCGGTCGCCTTTCTGATCTTTTTCGCTGCGACCCTGGCCGAAACCAACCGTGCCCCCTTTGACCTGCCGGAAGCCGAGAGTGAACTGACGGCGGGTTTCATGACCGAGTTCAGCGGCATGGGCTTCAGTCTCTTTTTCATGGCTGAATACACCTACATGTTCATCGCCTGCTCCCTTACCGTTATTCTGTTTTTGGGTGGCTGGAGTGGCCCGCCGCTGCCCTACGGTGAATACACGTCAGCACTGTGGTTCTTTGCCAAAGTGTACGCCCTGCTGCTGACCATGATCTGGATTCGCTGGACCTTCCCGCGAGTACGCTTTGACCAGTTGCTGAATTTCTGCTGGAAGTATCTGGTTCCATTTTCCCTGGTTCACCTGCTGGTGACCGCCGTGGTGCTGAAATTATGAAAGAATATTTCGCCCTGATCTTTACCGGAGGCAAAAGCCTCATCGTCGGGATGATGATTACCCTGCGCGAGCTCTTCCGCCCGGTCGTTACCGTCCAGTACCCGCGTGAAAAGCTGCCCATTTCACCGAATTACCGTGGCCACACGATCCTGATCCGCGATGACGAAAAGCCGCTAAAACACCGCTGCATCTCCTGCAAGATGTGTGAGCGCGAGTGCCCATCGAACTGTATCGATCTGGCCGGCGAAAAACGTGAAGGGGTCAAGGGCATGGTGTTGATCAAATATCGCCTCGATTTCACCAAATGCAGCCTGTGTGGCACTTGTGTTGAGATATGCCCGACCGATGCCCTGGATTTTTCGAATGAGTATCAGCATGTCGGCTTTTCCCGGGAAGACTTTCATTACGACCTGCTGGCCATGGTGGAGGAAGAAGAAAAATGACCTTGTACCATTATCTGGCCGAAGGCATGTTTTTCGGTTTTATCGTCCTGATTGTGTTCGGTGGCATGCTGACCGTCTGGTCACGCCTGCTGATGCACGCGGTGCTGGGGCTGGCCGTTGTCTTTATTGGTGTTGCCGGGCTGTTTTTTCACCTCGGCTCACCTTTTATGGCGATGATGCAGGTCTTGATCTACGTCGGTGCGGTCTGCGTTATGCTGGTGTTCGGGATCATGGTCGGCCATTCACCGACCCAGACTGATCGCTTGCGCTGGTCGGGCAATAACTTCCTGCTTGCCTCCGGCACCTGCATTTCCGGCTTTGTTCTGTTGACCACAACCCTGGTCCGCACCCAATGGACCGCGGCAGCACAGCGGGTTGGCGATTTTTCCATGCAACACCTGGGCGAAGCCTTTCTACATCAGTTTGTTCTGGCTTTTGAGCTGATTTCCGTGGTGCTGCTGATTGCTATTCTGGGCGCGATTATTATCGCTCGCCCGCCACAGGAGAGTGATCCCTCATGATGCCCAGCGACCATCTGACAACCTATCTGATCATCGGGGCTTTCATGCTCTTTGTCGGCCTGTTCGGCATGATCCGCCATCGCACCCTGATCGGCATGCTGATCTGTGTCGAGATGATTCTCGCCGGGGCCGGTGTCAACTTTATGGCCTTTAATTACTTTGTTGCGCCTGATCCTGCCGTGGGGCAGGCGTTTACCCTGTTTATTCTGGGGATTGCCGCTGCTGAAGCGGCCATCGTTATCAGTCTCGTCATCGCCATCCATCGACGCTTCCACACTGTCGATCCCCAGGCGATCAACGAATTGCGCGGCTAACTTCGAGGACCAGGCACACACATGGAACCAATAATCACCTCCAAAGTCCTGCTGGCGACCCTCATCCCGATGGTGACCGCAGCGCTTGTCATGGCTACGGGCCGCAGCCCTAATCTGCGCGAAAGTATCTCCTTTGTCGGCGCCGTTCTCACCTTCATTTCGGTGATGCTATTGGCTCCCGGCGTCTTAAGCGGTGGTGCTTACGCGCTGAACCTGATCACCCTCTACCCGGGGATCAGCGTTTCTTTTTACCTTGATCCCCTGGGCCTGGTATTTGCCGGCACCGCCTCATTTTTGTGGATTCTGGCCTCGATCTACTGTATCGGCTATATGCGCGGGTTAAACGAGCATGCCCAGACCAGGTTTTACGTCTGTTACGCCGTTTCGGTCGGTGCGGCCATGGGTGCGGCGTTTTCCGCCAACCTGTTTACCCTTTATCTGTTCTACGAAATCGTCTCTATCTTCACCTACCCGCTGGTCATGCACCATCAGGATAAGGAAGGGTACGAGGGAGCGCGCAAGTACATCATCTACCTGATGTTTACCTCCAAGGCGATGTTGTTGCCGGCGATGGCGATTATCTATGTATTAACCGGCACCCTTGATTTTAACATGAGCGGTATCAGCGCCGGCATCTTCCCGGCCGGAGCGGACCGGATGATGGTGATTATCGCCTACCTGCTGTGCCTGTTCGGCTTTGCCAAAGCCGGTATCATGCCGCTGCACAACTGGCTGCCTGACGCCATGGTCGCGCCGACACCGGTCAGCGCCCTGCTCCATGCGGTGGTTGTGGTCAAGGTCGGGGTCTTCTCTATCTGCCGGGTGATGCTGTCGCTGTTCGGCATTGATCTGCTAGATGTAACCGGCATGGGGATGTTCACCGCCTACGTTGTTTCCTTCACTATTATCACCGCCTCGATTATTGCCCTGACCCAGACCAACCTTAAGGCGCGATTGGCCTATTCAACCGTCAGCCAGCTCTCCTATATCGTCCTCGGGGTCGCCATGCTGACTCCCCACGCGATTACCGGTGGCTTGCTGCATATCGCCAACCACGCCTTTGCCAAGATCACCCTGTTCTTCTGTGCAGGTTGTATCTTTGTTGCTTCGGGTAAAAAGGACATCTCCGAAATGGGGGGGCTGGGGTGGCGCATGCCGTTCACCATGGCCGCTTTCGCCCTGGCATCCCTGAGCATGATCGGGGTTCCGCCGGTCAGTGGCTTTGTCAGCAAGTGGTATCTGGCGCTGGGCGCCATGGATATCAGCAACATGATTCTGCTGGCGGTCTTGTTGATCAGCAGTCTGCTGAATGCCGGTTACTTTGTGCCGGTGGTGCTTAAATCCTTTTTCGGTAAACCCCTGCCGACTGATACCGATGTCAGTAGCCTTGAGCGCCAACCGCTGGTACTGATGATGGTGGTGCCCTTGCTGATTACCGGGGTGATCTCGGTGATGATCGGCATCTGGCCGGATCTTTTCTTGAACACGATCAAATTGATGGTGGGCTCATGATCGCACGTTGGATAGATACTCTGCGCGAACGCGCCAATATTGTCCGAGGCTGTTTTTTCGCCTTTCTGGGGTTTGCGGTGCTTTTCGATTTTATCATCGACCGGCCCAAACCGCACTTTTTCGGTGATACCATCATCGGCTTCTGGTCAATATTTGGCCTGCTCGGCTGCCTGTTGATGATCATTATCTGCAAGGGGCTCTCCCACGTCTGGCTGGAGCGCAAGGAGGATCCCTATGATAACTGATCTCTTCATCCATCCGACCAGCTGGTTTATCTTAGGCGCACTGTTGATGCCCTTTGCCAAGCGTTTCGGTGTTCAGAAAATCTGGCTGATCATTGTGCCGCTGGTCGCCATGGCGACCATTTATCGCTTGCCCGACAGCTTCGGCATCGTCAATTACCTTGGCTTTGAGCTGCAATTCGGGCGGGTTGACAAGCTCACCTTTATCTTCCTCCATGTGTTCACCCTGATGGCCCTGATCGGCTGCATTTTCGGGTTGCAGGTCAAGGAGACCGGACAACACATTGCTGCGTTCCTTTATGTTGCCGGTTCCCTGGGAGTGACCCTGGCTGGCGATTATCTCACCCTGTTTATCTTCTGGGAACTGATGGCTTTTGCCTCCACCTTTCTGATCTGGTACCGTAAAAAGCAGCGTTCGATTGAGGCCGGCTACCGCTACCTGCTGGTGCATACTGCCGGGGGACTGGTGCTGCTGGCGGGGATCTTCCTACTCTACAAAAGCGGACATGATCTGTCCTTCGGAGTCTTCTCCCAGGAAGGTGCCGGTTGGGCTGAATACCTGATCATGATCGGCTTTTTGCTGAATGCTGCGGCGCCACCGATCCATGCCTGGCTACCTGATGCCTATCCGGAAGCAACCGTTACCGGGGCGGTGTTCATGTGCGCTTTCACGACCAAAACGGCCGTTTACGTGCTGCTGCGCGGCTTTCCCGGCTTTGAAGTGCTGGCGATCATCGGTGCTTGTATGGCCCTGTACGGGGTTGCCTACGCGGTGATTGAAAACGACGCCCGACGGATTCTTGCTTACCACGTTGTCAGCCAGGTCGGCTACATGGTCTGCGGGGTCGGTATCGGCACGGCCATGGCGCTTAACGGCGTGGCTGCTCATGCCTACGCCCATATTATCTACAAAGCGCTGCTCTTTATGGGCGCCGGTGCGGTATTGGAAATGACCGGACGTTCCAAACTCAGCGAGCTTGGTGGTCTTTATCGAACCATGCCGCTGACCATGATTTTCACCATCATCGGTGGTATCGCCATCTCCGGTTTCCCGCTGACCAGTGGTTTTGTCAGCAAGTCGATGATTGTCGCGGCAGCCGGCTATAACCATCAGACCGTGCTGCTGGTGATGCTGCTGCTGGCCGGGGTTGGCACCTTCCTGTCGGTCGGCATCAAGCTTCCCTATTTTATCTGGTTCGGTAAGGATTCCGGCATCCGCGCCAAGGAAGCACCCTGGAACATGCAGCTGGCCATGGCGATGGCGGCGTTTGTCTGTATCCTGTTCGGTGTTTATCCCCAGGCTCTCTACAGCATGCTCCCTTACGCTGCCGAGTACCACCCCTACTACGCCTATCACCTGTCGGAAACCTTCCAGCTCATGGCCTTTACCGGCTTGGGTTTCTACCTGATGGTGAATTATCTCAAGCCCCACGATGTGTCCAATCTGGATCTGGACTGGTTTTATCGTAAAGGATCGGTGCGCTTTATTAATTTCGCCAGGGGTCCGATTGTTTCCGTCAATAACTGGGTCAGCAATGTCTACAAGAATATCGGACTGCGTCTGACCATGGCGTTGGCACGCGCCTTCTCCTGGTTTGACAAGGAAGGAATCGACTGGACAATCGACGGTTCTGCCCGCAACCTCGTTGTCGGCGGCAACAGTGTCCGCCAGATTCAGACCGGGCGGATACAACATTACATCGCCGCGGGAGTCATTGCCGTACTGGTGTTGCTGGTGGTGGTGATTTTTATTTAGCGTTACCGGCATATAGTCTTTAGACCAAACGTAGGGGCGACGCATGCGTCGCCCTGGGCAAGGCATGCCTTACCCCTACAACCAAGGAACGATCGTGGAACAGTATCTGATTTTTAATCAACTGAACTACCCCATCATCTCCGTGTTGCTGCTATTGCCGCTGATCGGTGCGGTGCTGGGTCTGCTGTTTAAGAGTGACAAAGCCCAGCTGCGGTGGGGACTGGGGGTTACCGTCGCAACGGCACTGGCATCTCTGCCCCTGTATACTCAGTTTGATCGCACCACGGCCCTCTACCAGTTCGTCGAAGTGCGCCACTGGTTACCGGCGCTAGGGCTTGATTATGCGGTTGGAGTCGATGGTATCAGTGTCCTGCTGGTGCTGTTAACGACCCTGGTAATGCCCCTGTGTGTGCTCTGCTCCTGGAGTTACATCAAGGAGCGGATGCGTGAGTTCATGTTCGTTCTGCTGGTCATCGAAACTGCGATGATTGGTGTTTTCGTCAGCCTCAACACCCTGTTGTTTTTCCTCTTCTGGGAAGCGATGCTGATCCCCATGTATCTGATGATCGCCATCTGGGGCGGGGCGCGCAAGGATTATGCATCAATCAAGTATTTCCTTTACACCTTTGCCGGCAGTATCTTTTTTCTCGCGTCAATCATTGCTTTGTATGTTCAGACCGGCAGTTTCTTTATCCCTGAGTTGATGGAGCACAGCTTCAGCTTCACCTTCCAGGCCTGGATTTTTCTGGGTTGTGCCCTGGCTTTCGCCGTCAAGGTGCCGATGTTCCCCCTGCATACCTGGTTGCCGGCTGCCCACGTTGAAGCACCGACCGCCGGTAGTGTCATCCTCGCCAGTATCATGCTCAAACTCGGCGGTTATGGTTTCCTGCGTTTCTGTCTGCCGATGGCACCGGAAGCGACCTGGTATTTCATGCCCTGGCTGATCGGCCTGTCTCTGATCTCAATCATCGTCGGTGGCTATCTGGCCCTGGGACAGAGCGATATCAAAAAACTGATCGCTTATTCCAGTGTCGGTCACATGGGTTTTGTCACCCTGGGAATCTTCCTGCTCAACGATCAGGGGATCAAGGGAGCGATGCTGCAGATGATCAACCACGGCATTACGACCGGCGCCCTGTTTATTCTGATTGGCATCATCTACGAGCGCACCCACAGCCGTGAAATGAGTGTCAACCGCGCTCTTGGTGCAATGATGCCGGTCTATGTTCTGTTCCTCGGCATTTTCAGCCTGTCATCCTTCGGTTTCCCCGGCACCAACAGCTTTGTCAGTGAATTTCTGGTGCTGCTGGCGGCTTTCTCCAAATATCCGCTGGTCGGCGCCCTGGCGATTGTCGGTGCCATTCTCGCTGCGGCCTATATGCTGCGTCTGCTACAGAGCATGGTGTGGGCTGATTCCGATGGTCATGGTCATCATGATGATGAACAGGGTAATGGTCACATCCTCAAAGATCTGAATGCCCGGGAAATCGGCACTTTAAGCTTTTTAACCATTTTTGTATTCTGGATCGGCTTTTATCCCACCCCGCTGCTGGAGATGATGGATGTCAGTGTGACCCACCTGATTGACCAGATCGGTGACGGATTGAACCAGGCTGGGGATGACAATCTGCACCATGCCTTCAGTAGCTGGGGCAATAAGATGACCGGCCTGTTGACGACCCTGAAACCTTAAGCTGTTAACTCCTGATTTCGGACGTTTTATGGAAACCATGCTTTTTTTACCCGAACTGCTGCTGATTCTGCTCGCTCTGGTGTGTTTTGTTGTCTCTCTGGGCAAGAACCCCCGGACCGCTCTTTTGCAGGGTGCGGTCATCACTTTCTCGATTCTGGCACTGCTTGTGACAGCAGCGAACTACCAGCACTCGGGAACCCTGTTCTTTGGCGCCTACCAGATCGATCAACTGTCACAGTTGTTCAAACTGGTTCTATGTGCCGGGTTGGCTTTGATTGCCTGGGCGACCCCCGGTCTGCGTGGCATTGAAAAGCGCCTCCACCCCGAGTACTACCTGTTTTTGACGGTCAGCACCCTCGGTCTGGTGATGCTGTCCAGTGCGGTCGAACTGCTGACTATCTTTCTGGCGCTCGAAATTTCGTCCTATGCCCTGTTTGTTGCTATTCCCTTCCGGCAACCGATGAATGGTCGCCAGCAATATGAAGCCAGCCTCAAATACGTACTCTTCGGTGCGGCAGCTTCGGGCTTGAGCCTGTTTGGTATGAGCTATATTTTCGGCTTGTCCGGCACCACCTATCTGGCGGAACTGTCCCCCCTGCTGCCGGGACTGATCTCTTCGCAGCCATTGGCAGTCGCGGGAATGATTCTGCTGTTATGCGGATTCTTCTATAAGCTTGCCCTCTTCCCCATGCACTTCTGGACCCCTGACGTCTATCAGGGCGCAGCTAACGAAACCACCACCTTTATTGCCACCCTGCCGAAAATCGGTGCGGTCATTCTGCTCCTGCGGTTGATCAGCCTGGCCGGTGTTGACATCAGTCAACTGAGCTGGGCCCTGGGTATCCTGGCCGTCGCCTCCATGACCATCGGTAACCTGTCGGCCCTGGTGCAGAACGATATCAAGCGCCTGCTGGCCTACTCAAGTGTTGCCCACGCCGGTTATCTGATGCTCGGCATCATCGCCGGCAGCACCTTGGGGCACGCTGCTGCGATCTATTATGCCGTCGGTTATCTGCTGATGAATCTGGCCTGTTTTTTCGTGCTCTATCATTTAAGCAGCGACAACCGCAATCTGAAGCTGGATGATTTAAACGGCCTCTATCGGCGCGCCCCCCTGCTGGCGTTTGTGCTGGCCGCAGGCATCTTCAGCCTCGCCGGCATTCCTCCAACGATTGGCTTTACCGGTAAGTTTGTGCTCTTTACCTCGGCCTTTCAGCAAGGGCTCTACGGTCTGGTGGTCCTGGGTCTGATCAACGCCGCCATCTCGATTTTCTTCTACCTCAAGATCATCCGTGCGGCCTACCTGACCAACACCGATGCTGACCGTTCAGCAGTTAGCATTAACCTCAGCAGCAAACTGCTGGGGCTGGGTTTGATCTTCGCCATTATCCTGCTGGGCGTCCTGCCGCAACAATTACTGGCACTGGCTAAAGCCGCGGTGGCGTATCTGTAGTGAATTTTGTGGAGGTCTGTCCCGTCTACAGACCTCCACTGATTGATTGGCTACCCAAGCTATAATCAACAAGTATTCAGTCCTTTCTGCTTTCCAATCATTATAAAAAAAACAATTTTCCTATCCGACAATACTGGTCATACATTCCATTTCAGTGTATCTTTTTAATACCAACATAAGAATTAATCTTAAAAAAGAGGGATGTAAAATATGAAAGCTGTAAAAATTACTGAAGGGATTTATTGTTTACCGGTCAACCTGGAAAGCTACAAGCTCTTTGAAGGGATGTGGCCGATGCCCAACGGCATCTCTATCAATTCCTATATCGTTCAAGGGGAGAAAACCGCACTCATTGACCTGTTGGAAGATGTCGGCACCAAGCCGGCTGATTTTGATGCGGAAATGGCTTCCATCGGCATCAGCGCCAAAGATATTGACTACCTGATTCTCAACCACATGGAACCGGATCACACCAGCTGGTTGCCGGTGTTCCATGCCCGCAACCCCGACATGAAAATCATTCTGACCAGCAAAGCCAAACAGTTGCTCAAGGATTTCTGCGGTATCGAAAACAATGTTGAGGTAATCAAGGATGGCGACAGCCTCGATCTCGGCAAAGGCAAGGTGCTGACCTTCTACGAAACCCCGAATATCCACTGGCCCGAAACCATGATGACCTACGAGAGCAGCAGCGGAACCTTGTTTTCCTGTGATGCTTTTGGCTCCTACGGAACCCTGAATGATGTCTACTTTGATGATCAGCTCTCCACCAGTCAGCATGATTTCTTCATCAACGAAGCGTTGCGCTACTATGCAAATATTGTCTCGAGCTTTTCGACCTTTGTCAGCAAAGGGATACAGCGGTTAAGCACCCTCGATATCAAGGTGATTGCGCCGTCTCACGGCATCATCTGGCGCGAGAATCCCGAGGCGATCATCGATTCCTATTCGCGTTTTGCCGGCTACCTGAATGGCCCTGCCGAGGCCGAAGTGACGGTGATCTGGTCGAGTATGTACGGTAACACCGAAAAACTGGTCAATAACATTGTTCAAGGTGTACGCAGTGCCGGACTCCCAGTACACGTCCACCGCGTGCCGGATGATCACGTCGGCCTGATCCTGGCTTCAGCCTGGAAATCAAGTGGTATTATCCTTGGCATGCCGACCTATGAATATGAGATGTTCCCGCCCATGGCCTGGGTGCTGGATATGTTCCGGCGCAAAAAAATCTGGAACAAAAAGGTTCTTCGTTTCGGCTCAGCGGGCTGGTCCGGCGGTGCTCAGCGCGAGCTGGATCATCTGACCGAAAAACTCAAATGGGAATTCATCGACCCGATCGAATGGAAAGGTGCACCCACTGATGTTGAGCTGGATCTGGCCCTGAAGCAAAGCCGCCTGCTTGCTGACAAGATCAAAGAATTCTGCGGTAAATGATGAGGTTCCAGCAGCGGCCGACCCGGCAGCTGGTGCGGGTCGGCTTTCTATTTTAAGCCGCAAATTTTTTCTGCTGTTGGTGACGGTAGCGACTCAATGTAGAACGGACTGATGATGGATGAACAATCCCCCTGGCTGTGCCACATCTGTGATCGTACCTCAACCAGCAACGATGGTGTCACCTGCGGCGAGTGCTTCAAGCTGACCTGCCGTAGTCATATGACCACGGCAACTATCCGCAATCCCGGCAGTGAACTGTATCAGCTCGTGCTGATCTGCGCTCACTGTCAATTCAAGCGCCAGCTGTCATGATGAGGTTTTCATTGCCATGAACAACAGCAGACCCGTGTATTCCGATCAGCTCGGCAGACTTTGTCCTACCTGTAGCCAACCGCAGAAGAATTGTCGGTGCCGTCAACCTGCAGCAACCAACAAGGGCGATGGCATCGTCCGCATTCAGCGTGAAACCAAAGGGCGTAAAGGCAAAGGGGTCACTCTGATCAGCGGCCTGAATCTAGACCCCAAGGCGCTAAAAACCCTGGCTAAAGAGCTCAAACAACGCTGCGGCACCGGTGGCACCATCAAGGACGGGATCATCGAGATCCAGGGAGATCAGCGCGACCTGCTGCTCGATCTATTGCAACAGCAGGGGTTTAAGGTAAAAAAAGCCGGGGGTTGATGCACACCAACCGCCACCATCATCGCTGTCGAGTCTTATTGCAATCCGGTATCATTTAAAAACATTAAAAAAAAGCGATTCACAATTATTGCTGTTGACCAATGTTCTTCTGTTAATCTATAATTCCTTTTCGTTGTTAGCAAATATATCCCCTGGGCGGCCCAATCACTTTTCTGTTCCGTTTGATTTTGGCTGGCTCAATCACGGATGATCCAACACAATCCCGTTAACCATGCTTCAACAGTGAGGACTTTCGATGAATATCATCAACAACATCAAACTCAGTCAAAAACTTATTGGCGGGGTCATTTTTCTTCTATTATTTGTTGCCACAGGCATAGGAGCTATCTCTTATTATCAGGCGACATCGGCACTACAAAACCAGGTAGAAACCAATATCCCTCTTACGGCCAAAGACGGGGCAAATATTATTGCCGAGGTTCTTGAGAGACATCTGGCAACGGTCAGTGTTCTGGCAGAAAATCCCGACATCAAAAGTATGGACTGGGAGAAGCAAAGAAAAGCCCTCGGTCAGATGAAACAAAAAAATGAGTATCTGAAGCAATATCTGGGTCTTGGGATTATTTCTCCTGACGGTACTCTGAGAGTACCTAATGGCGACACCAGTCAGGTTGGCGATAGAGGTTTTTTCAGGTTAGCTATCCAGGGAACCACCAATGTTTCTGATGTCCTCATTTCCAAAATATTAAATTCTCCAGTAATGGTGATTGCAACACCGATAGAAAACGAGCGCGGAGAAATATCAGGCGTTCTGATAGCGCGTCTTGACGCTGAATGGCTTAGTGAAGTCACCGATGGCATCGGTTTTGGTGAACAAGGCTACTCTTATATTATCG
>CAZMFD010000051.1:0-20787 GCA_964565445.1 uncultured Geobacteraceae bacterium | reverse complement strand
CGGTGCAGGTTGGAGCGCTCCAGACCGATTTCCTCGGCTGTGCGTGAAATATTCCAGCTGTTCTTTTTTAACTTTTCAATCAGAAACTGCTCTTCAAAAATTTCTTTTGCCTCTTTATATGAGTCCGGTAAGTCTTCTACCAGTGTTGCGGGCAGGCTATCAGAGGGGGTTATATTGCTGATATCTTGAGGCAGGTCAGAGGGTTTTATTTCTGTCCCCGGGGTCATTATTACCAGTCGTTCGATCAGGTTCTTAAGCTCTCTGACGTTTCCTGGCCAGTCGTAAGCCAGAAAACATTGTAACGCTTCTTCACTGATTGTTTTGTTTTCCCGACTTTCTTTGCTGCAGAAAAAATGTAAAAAATGATTGCACAAAAGAGGAATGTCTTCTTTGCGATGGCGTAGCGAAGGCACGACAAAAGGAAGGACATTGAGCCGGAAATAAAGATCCTCACGGAAGTTTCCAATTTTTATCTCCTGTGGCAGCACCTTGTTGGTTGCCGCAATCACCCGCACATCAACTTCGATAGTACGATTACCGCCAACCCGCTCAAACTTGTGTTCCTGCAGAATCCGCAGAATTTTAGCCTGGGTTTTCAGGCTCATATCACCAATTTCATCAAGAAAGAGAGTGCCGCCGCTGGCCTGGTCAAACTTTCCACGGCGCGCCGCTGTTGCTCCGGTAAAAGCGCCTTTTTCATGCCCGAATAGTTCAGATTCAATCAGCTCTTCCGGAATCGCAGCACAATTCACCTCTACAAATGGTTTGTCACTGCGTCCGGATTGTTGATGGATGGCCCGAGCAACCAGTTCTTTACCGGTCCCGTTTTCACCGGTAATCAATACCCAGCCGGAGCTCGGTGCTGCGACCTTGATCTGCGCTTTAAGCTTTCTTATGGCCTGGCTGTCGCCAATCATCTGGTAATCGCGCCCTAACTTTTCCTTAAGGGCGTTGTTTTCTGCGACCAACTGCCCGATCTTCAGGGCGTTTTCAATGGATAACAGGACTTTTTCCAGCGACAGGGGTTTTTCAATGAAATCGAAGGCACCAAGGCGCGTCGCCTTGATAGCGGTTTCAATTGTTCCGTGTCCGCTCATCATCACAACCAGTTGTTGAGACCGTGTCTGTTTGATTTTTTTCAGGGTCTCAAGACCGTCAATCCCGGGCATCCAGATGTCGAGAAGAATCAGATCGGGATCTTCGGCGTTCATCATCTGCAGACATTCTCCACCATTGGCTGCAAAGGTGGTTTTAAAGCCTTCATCTTTTAATATGCCCTCAAGGCTTTGACGGATACTTTCTTCATCATCAACAATAAGGATATGTTTCATTGGTACCTATTCCTGTCAGGCAGTGGTTAGACGTTGTCATCTGCCGGTAATTCAATAATAAATTGGGTTCCATGTGGCTCGTTGTCTTTGACCCGGATATAGCCGTTATGATCGGCAACGATGGTAGAAACAATAGCCAGGCCGAGACCTGTGCCGGTTTTTTTGGTAGAAAAGTAAGGTTCGAACAGGCGTGGTTTGTTTTGTACTGGAATGCCACAGCCAGTGTCAGTGACCGTCAGGGTAATAATATTGATCTCCTGATTATAGCTGGTACTCACTATAATTGACCCTCTGGAGGGGGTTGCGCTGACAGCGTTTTCCAACAGATTGATTAACACCCGTTTGATCTGCTCACGGTCAAATTTACTGTTGGGCAGATCTGTTTCAAGGTGGGTATCAAACTGAATATCCTTATGAGCCTGACGATAAAGGGTCAAACATTCCAGGATAATGTCATTAACATTGTTCAGGGTAGGATTGGTGGCCGGCATGCGGGCAAAGTTAGAAAACTCGTTGACCAGATTTTTTAACTCATCAACCTGTTTGCTGATCATGCTGGTACATTCGTCAAAAACATCGTCCTCGGCGTTGAAGCGATCAAGATAACGGCGGCGTAGACGCTGTGCTGAGAGCTGGATGGGGGTCAACGGATTCTTAATTTCGTGAGCAATGCGCCGCGCTACCTCTCGCCAGGCTGCCATGCGCTGGGCCTTAAATAATTGGGTAAGATCATCAAAAACAACAACAGTTCCCATAAAATTATTGTCATTGTCCCGAAGCGTCGTGAGGTTGATCATCAGGGTGTATTTTTCGTCACCAATGGGAATGGTCATGTGCTGGCGTACCGTGCCTCTTTCTGAATAGAAGAGATCTTTGAGCAGAGCCATGATCTGTGGCATATACACATTGGGGATAACTTCTCTGAAATCCCTGCCCAGTACTTTGTCCGCTTTCATGTGCAGCAGGTTTTCCGCCGATTTGTTCACTGTGGTCAAACAGCCATGACGATCAATGGAAATAACCCCGGCAGTGACGTTCGCCAGAACAATTTCCATGTAATTGCGGCGTCGGTCCAGCTCGAGGTTGGAGCGCTTGAGCTCAAGGTTGGTAGCGTTGATTTCTTGGCGGCCGTAGCGTAAGTCACCGGTCATTTTGTTAAAGGCCTGTACCAGGGCGCCAATTTCGTCGGTACTGGTGGTTTCCAACTGGATGTCAAGATCGCCTGAAGCCACCCGAGTTGTCGCACTTACCAACTCCTGGATCGGTACGGTAATGCCGCGGGCTAAATGAAAGCCGAACCAGGTGGCCAGAAACATAATGATCAGGGCGATCAACAGCAAGACAATGACGTAGCTCTGCTGAATCTGTCCCTTGATGGAGCGGGTGGTTTTATACTGTTCGACCGAAGAGGCAATCTCCTTCATTTTGACAATGAGGGAGTAGGGGACGTAATAGTTAACAACCACGACACCGACGATGTCCTTGGGGTCCCAGTTTGACTGGACCGGAACAATCCCACGAATCAGATCGGCTTGGCCGACCGTCGTAATTTGTGAAAAGCGTATTCCCTGCAGACCTTCGCGAACCGGATCTGAGGTCGCTGGGGTGATGTCGAAAATCGGCAATTTCGGGTTGGCAACCCGCACCAGTTCTTCATGGGTTGCGGAAAATACTTCGACGATGCCTAGGTTGTATTCCTCCTGTTTTTCCTTGATGAGCACCCGTAATTGTGGAAGGTTTTCTTCATTGAGAAGGCGTTCGCGGCGGATACGCTGGCTTAGCTGGTCAGCATAGTAGAGGGCATTGGCTTCTGAGTTGCGGTAGTAGGTTTGTGCCACCTCCAGGGATTCATCCAGAGCCATCTCAACCTGGGTGCTGAACCAGTTGTCAATACTGTTGCGGATGAAGCCGGCTGACACAAAAAAAAGCAACAGGGTCGGGATCAGTGATAGCGCAATAAAGGCACCCACCAGTTTGCTGCGGAGTTTAGCGCCGGGGACGCCACGCCGGCGCTCCAGCAGGAGTTTGAACAGGTTACGAAAGATCAGGAATAAAAACAGCAGGATTAACAGGATATTCAGATTGATTACGGCCAGGGCAATAATGCTGTTGCTGATCGGTAGTTGCGAAGTCAGATTTACCAGATGCACTTCGAGCTGAGGAATGAGCAAGAGCAGCAAGAGGGCAAAAAGGATCGCTATCCAGTCACGGCTTTTGCGCCGAGGCCTGGATGTTTCTTCAGAATGTGGGTCGGGAGTTGTCATGCAAGCCTGCCTCGTTAGAACATTATCGTTGCGCTTGCTGATTTTAGTGAATGCATGCTGACAACACAAGCATGATAGCCGGATTCTGCCGGATAAAAAAAGAGCAGCCAGATGCGGGCCGCTCTTTTATTTCTTGGCGATGGCTTATCGGTTTATGCTTTGTTGAAAACCAGTTCCGTGGCACGTGCGCCGGAAAATACGCGCTGGGCCTCGCGTAGGGCTTCTTCAGTGAAATCGACATAAACCCAATGATCAGGATGGTTTTCGATCAGCTTGACCATTTTGGAGTTAAGGTCATGGCCAGCCTTGAATGCGCGGATATGACCAAGTAACGGAGCCCCCAGCAGGCTGAAATCGCCTACTGCGTCAAGGATCTTGTGGCGCACAAATTCGTTATGGTAGCGTAACCCTTCCGGATTCATCACTCCGTTGTCATCGACCACCACAGCATTCTCGAGGGAACCACCACGGGCCAGTCCGTTTGCCTTGAGGTGCTCTACCTCATGGAGAAA
Source organism: uncultured Geobacteraceae bacterium (assembly GCA_964565445.1). Lineage (GTDB taxonomy): Bacteria > Desulfobacterota > Desulfuromonadia > Desulfuromonadales > Geopsychrobacteraceae > Pelovirga. The sequence continues at coordinate 16,680 of CAZMFD010000051.1, read as the reverse complement.
GCCAAAAGTGCGGGATGAGGCAATTTCTTTGCAGAAGCTTTCGGTATCAAACTTGAAGCTGTGATTCTGTACTGAAATAGCCGGATGATCAAAGGCGATGTCAAAAGTGATTCGGAAAAAGCGTGAGGGAATGATGCTGATCCGTTTTTCCCCTTCGATAATTTCCAGTGGTTTGCGAATCGCAATAAATTTGCGCGGCTCGCTCAGGATGCTAAATCCCACCTGTTGAAATTCACGCACAAAATGCGCAGCACTGCCATCCAATACCGGGACTTCCGGGCCATCGATATCGATATGCAGATTGTCGATAGAAAAAGCGGCCAAAGCGGCCATCAGATGCTCAATGGTCGATACCGTGACACCATTGTGCCCAATAACCGTGGCCATGCGGGTATCAACAACATTTTTTGAGCAGGCCTTGATGCTGACATTGGTGTCGCCATCAGTGCGATGAAAAATAATACCGGTATTGGCTGTAGCCGGGCGCATGCGCATATTAATGCGCGCACCACTATGCAAACCGATTCCGGAGATATTGACGTTTTTTGCGAGCGTGCGCTGAAAAATCATTTAGTTTCCTATGGCTGTATATTTATACCATTTAACCTGATCCTAACATATAGCAAAAGTTGTGCCACCTTTTGTGTTCTCTAACGTGCTGAAATTATTGAAGCCTGAAATGTGGTTTTTTTATAAGTGTGGCAGGCTCGGTCTGGAATCAGGAGATTGCTGTGGTGATTATGCAACAGTCGCCTTGTCGTCGCCGGTTTGTTACATTCGGCCTGACCTCAAGATGGCGATGGCCAGTCCAAAGCCGAGAAAACCGGCAACTGAATAACCAAATAAACCGATAACAGGGAAGCCCATCAGGCTTGGACCTTTGTCGATCTGCATAACGACAGAGGATCCGATAATCAGCGCGGCAATGACCATGCTAAAGGAAATCCGGTTGGTTGATTTTTCCAGATCAGTCACCAGTCGCTCCAACCCCCGGTGTTCAAGATCTATTTTGAACTGATTGCGATTGATACGGTTGATGAACTCTTTGATGTCGTTTGGCAGGCTTTTTCCCAGTGCATGGTATTCGCGCACAGTGCCGGCAATATCCCTGGCCATATTGCCTGGAGAATAGCGTTTTTTGACAATCTCCTCGGCAAATGGCTGTAACTGTTCAATCATGTTGAAGTGCGGATCGAGTTGCCTGCCAATCCCTTCCATGGCAATCAGTGAGCGTGACAATAGCATCAAATTGGGAGGGAACTTGATCTGATACTGCGAAAGGATCTGGATAAAATCGAACAGCAGTTTGCCGACCTTGATGTCCTGGAGCATGGTGTCGTAATAATCATCAATGAATTCAGCAAGGTCATGGCGCAGGTTTTTACGACTTGATTCGTCGTTGAGATCCCCCGAGTATAGTAGCTGCGTAATAATATGGTCAGCGTCACGATGCAACACGGCCAGGAGCAGTTCGGTCAGGTGGAGTTTGAGCTCATCGTCCAGGCGTCCGACCATGCCGAAATCGAAGATACAGATGACATCGTCTTCCAGGATGTGGAGATTACCGGGATGGGGATCGGCATGAAACAGCCCGAACTGAAAAACCTGTTTCAGAAAACTGTTAGCTCCGCGCCGCGCAATCAGTTTAAGGTCGTGCCCTGCGCGTTTTAATTCATCAAAGTTGGAGATTTTGATGCCGTACACGTATTCCATAGTCAGAACGCTGTGCCCGGTATAGTCCCAATAGACGGTGGGGAATTGAACAGTTTCGTCATCTTCAAAGTTTTTTCGAAACCGATCAATGGTTCGTCCTTCACGAGAAAAATCGAGCTCCCGGTGAATAGAACGACGAAATTCCTTGACGATTCCTACCGGATCGTACACGTCGGCGCCCGGCAGGTGTTTGTTGGCCAGATAGGCCAGTCCCATCATGATATCGACATCGGTACTAATTAATGCCTCGACTCCTGGCCGGCGAATCTTGCAGACAACCTCCGTACCATCTTTCAGGGTTGCCCGGTGAACCTGAGCCATACTGGCTGTAGCCAGGGGAATCGTCTCAAAGGAGGTAAACAGATCTTCTGTCGGATGGCCGAGCTCGGAGTGGATCTGCGCCTGAACTTCATCAAGCGGTACCGCCGGAAGGTGGTCCTGAAGTTTTTTGAGTTCGTTAATGATATCTTCGGGAACCAGATCGGGGCGGGTGGATAATAACTGCCCGAGTTTGATGAAGGTCGGCCCCAGTTCTTCGAGAGCCAGGCGAAAACGTGCGCCATGAGGCAACCGTTGCAGATCCCGCGAGGTTGATCCGAAGGTAACAGCACGTTTGCCGAGCTGGATATAGTAATCGATATTAAGCTGTTCGATGATATGGCCAAAGCCATACTTGAACAGCACAGAGAGTACCTGACGGTAGCGCTTCAGCGTCCGGACATTACGGTTGAACCGATTAAAGGGCAAAATAGTGTCCCGGCAACAGGCTATTGCTCAAGTGCTTTGAGTTTTTTCTCCAGGGCATCCACCTTTTTCTTCAGCGCAGAAAATTCTTCCTCTGTTACCACGCCCATACGTTCAAAGGCCTTTTTGACTTCTTCCTGCGCTACTGACTCCAGCTTGTTCTGGTTTTCTTTGGCTGTCTGTTGCAACTTGTCCACCAGTTTTTTTCCTTCTTCTTCGCTTAAGTTAAGACGTTCTTTGAGCTCATCCACCAGTTCTTCTGCTTTTTTTTGTGACATGGACAGGGCGCCAAGACCGGTAAGTAAGGTTTTTTCGATGATTTCAATCATATTAATCTCCTTGCGACAGTTTAAAGTATTCTCTTGTTGCGTTTGATTATAACAGTTGGGCAGGATGCTTCAACCATGAATAGAAGGGGGTTGTTTGGCGTAGCGATCCCGCTCAGAATAAATGCAGCCACAGTATTGCTGGCGGTAAAGACCCATCTGCTTGGAAATCTTGATTCCTTCGTTCCAGCCTTGACGATAATCCTCATAGAAAAAAGTTAACTGGAATTCTGCCGCCAGTTGCCGACCATAATCAACAATCGCATCATGCTGCTGGTAACGTGAATAGAGCAGAGTCGTCGTGAAGGCGTCAGCGCCGATGTTGTGCGCTTTTTCGGCTGCTAGGCGCAAGCGCGATTGATAGCAATATTTGCAGCGTTCTTCTGGGTTCGCAGCAACATGGGCGAGAAACTCATCGAGAAGATAGTCGTCATTAACCAGCAGTGGCAGTTCAGCCCGACCAGCGTACTCACGAGCCGTATCCAGGCGTTTACGAAACTCCTGGTAGGGGTGGATATTGTGATTGTAGAAAAAGCCGGTCACCTCATGCTCTTGCTGACGGAGCATGTTGACCGGGTAAATGGCGCAGTTGGCACAACAGATGTGGAGCAGGATGTTCATAGCTGACGTCTCTTTTTATAAGGGATAATCCCCATGTTGAGCCATCTTCAGGCCAGTGTCAATTTTTAAACCAGTCCGGATCGGGCAGTTCAAGCTTTTTCCAGATGTTGCGGATCAGATTGCGCGCCGCTTGTGAGTTTTCCATCTGTCTGTAGCTTAAGTCGCTCAACAGTTGATGCAGGTTGTCAAGATCGTTGCGGTAGCGTTGCAGGATCTGCTCAAGTTGTTTGCGATCGCGGGGCAGATCGAAGGCGGTTTTGCCCAGGCGGGAGCAGATCAGCAGCGCCTGTTCCAATTCTTCGCCATAGCCGCTTAAGAGTTGGCCGTCCCCATCGACCATATCGAATTGACCCAGAAGCCTGGATGTCACACGAAGAGGCGGTGTGATGGCATAGCTTAGCATGTCGGGATGGTCAAGAAAATACAGGTACTTATCCGGAAAGTTGGGAATGCCGTGGGTTTGTAGTTGCTCAATGATCTGCTGCTTGAGGTTTTTCGATGCTTGAATAGTGGTTTTGCCGGCTGCTGTCTCTTTGTCTGCTTCGGTCTTGGGCAGCTGCAGAGCATTGATGAGCTGCCGGCGAAATTGCTCCGGTTCAGCAAAAACAAGGGACACATCGGATTTGTCGGCGATCGCCTTAACCAGTGTTGGCTCGGTATTCAACGGCGAGCGCACTAATGATAGGCACAGGTTGTGTTCGCTCTTGATGACTTCGCGTAGATGGAAATGCTCACACAAAAGTGACCACAACGGATCATCCGCGGTTATCTCGACCAGGGCGGCAGGGCATTCAATCAGTAGGCGTTGTTGCGGTTTAGCGATGCCGAGGAGGTGGATCAGCTGCCATTTCCAACGTGGTTGATCGGTTAAAATCTTGAAATGGCGATGTGGCCATGATGTGCGCAGTCGGGCGCCAAACAGGGCTTTTTCGTTACGGGAAATGGGGATCGGGCTCAGTAACAACGCTGAGAGACTGCCACGACAAATGGTCTCCGGGGTTAATGACATCAGCGAGTTGTAGCAGAATGTCGGCTGTGGCAGATCGGCCAGTTCGCGTGCAATGGCCGTGCCGGCCAACACTAAAGGCGAATCAGATAGAACCGCACGCAGGCTGGGGCCAGTTGCCGGAGTGCGTGGATACAGGAGCATCTCGGCATCTTCTGTTTGGCCGTTGCTACTGTCCGGGTACCAGAGGGCGAGTAGATTGCCGAGACTTTGCTTCATGCGCTGGGGCGGAGAGGTCCAGCGCAACTGTTGCAGGCGCAGGAGCAGGTGGTGATAGCAGACCGCCGTTTCGTTGGGCAGAGACAAAGGCGCTGCATCCCAGCGGAAGGTCAGACTGGTGCTAAAAGGTTCAGGTGCGCGTTTCAAGGACCTGGAGATAAGTTCACCGAGATCTTCAGGAAGCAGGATGTCAGGTAGTAGCCCAAACCGCAATGCGGTAAGAAGTTGCAGCAGAAACAAGCGGTTGGCCTCAAGGGCACGCTGATCGACATCAAAGGCGACTTCCTCAAATCCCTCGGCCCGCTGGCTGCGAAAAGCATCGGTCAGGGCGGGCAGAGCAAGTTCTTCGGCAATATTAAACAGGTTGTGAAAATAATGATGTGAGAGTTGTCCCTGGGGGATGGCACCAGTGACAGCCGGTATTTTTAATGCGTCGATGAGGTCACGTAGCAGGTGACGAAAAAAATCGGGATGATCGGTCCCTGGCAAGGGAAAATGTTGCTCTTCAGTGATATCGCCATCACTGGTTCGCCATAAACGAACCTGCTCGGTCTCCCAGGTCACAAAATGACTAAGGCCTAAGGCCTCAGCGCAATGTTTCCCCAGTTCGAGCTCTGCCGCCAGATTTTTTTCAGGCAGAAGAACGATCCCGCCCGCCATCATACTCTGGCGATTAATCCAGAATATCAACGGTGGCCTGACAACGCCAGCTTCAGTAACAATGACCGGCAGGCAATCAACCCGGCGAAAGGGTGTGCGCCCGTGGTCAATGATGTCCTGTGCCCAGGTTTTAAGTTGACCGGCAAACTGTTCGAGATGTGGGGTCATGATCAGGCCATCAGTCTTTAAACAGGGATGCAGTGACCGGGCGTGGTTTTTCACGATGAAAATGCTGCAGGCAGCTTTGTGTTGCCACGCGGCCGCGCGGTGTCCGGTGTAAAAATCCCTTTTGAATCAGATACGGCTCAATCACGTCTTCAATGGTATCGCGCTCCTCACCGATGGCGGCCGCCAGGGTGTCCAGGCCAACAGGGCCACCGTCAAACTTGTCGATGATGGTTAACAGCAGCAGCCGATCCATGTGGTCGAGCCCTTGCTGATCAACCTCCAGGCGACCAAGGGAACGATCGGCCAGTTCTTGATTGATGGTGCCGTTTCCTTCAACTTCAGCAAAATCCCGTACTCGCCGTAACAGACGATTGACAATCCGTGGGGTGCCGCGACTGCGGCGGGCGATTTCCCAGGCCCCCTTTTCGTCGATCGGAATATTCAGGATGCCGGCACTGCGTTTAACGATCGTAGTCAGCTCTTCGGTCGAATAAAATTCCAGCCGACAAATGACTCCGAAGCGGTCACGCAAAGGGGAGGACAGCAGGCCGGCACGGGTCGTGGCGCCGACCAGAGTAAAGCGCGGGATGTCGAGCTTAATCGTCCGTGCAGAAGGTCCCTGGCCGATGAGGATGTCAAGCTGGTAGTCCTCCATGGCCGGGTAGAGAATCTCTTCAACAACCGGCGAGAGGCGATGGATTTCGTCAATGAAAAGGACATCACCTTCTTCCAGATTGGTCAGCACTGCAGCCAGATCGCCGGTTTTTTCGATAACCGGCCCCGAAGTGCTCTTGATGTTGACCCCCATTTCATGGGCAATAATGTTGGCCAGGGTAGTTTTTCCCAATCCTGGGGGACCATAAAAAAGCACATGATCCAAGGCTTCGTGGCGGTTGCGCGCGGCATCGATGAAGACCTGGAGGTTACCCCGGGCTTTGGCCTGACCGACATAATCTTTAAGAGAACGGGGGCGCAGCGACAGGTCGAGTTGATCCTCTGCGGGCTGGCCGGCGGGGTTAATCAGACGATCATCCATGGACTCTCCGTCAATTGGAACTATTTCAGCAGAATCTGCAACGCAGCTTTAAGGATCTGCTCCAGCGGTGTTTCCGGTGCTGACTTGAGGTTTTTCAGTGTCTGTTTAGCCAGGGATTCTTTATAGCCCAGGTTGACCAGTGCCGAGAGGGCATCCTGATGGTGAGAATCGCTGGTGCCGGCGGCGGTATGTGGCGTGCTGATCGCTGCCGACATTGCGTAAGCATTGGCCTTATCCTGTAATTCCAGGACCAGGCGTTCGGCACTTTTCTTGCCGATCCCCGGAATGGCGATCAGGCGGGTGACATCCCCCTGACTTAAGGCCAGGGCCAGTTCGGCTGGAGCAATGTGCGAAAGGATGGTAATGCCCAGTTTGGGGCCGACCCCGGAAACTGAAATTAACAGGGTGAACAGCTCTTTTTCTGCCGCGGTAAAGAACCCGAACAGGATAATGGCATCTTCCCGGACATTGGTATAGACCTGCAAGCGTACCGGCCCGGTTTCGGGCAGACGATAAAATGTCGACAAAGGAATATGCAGTTGATAGCCGACCCCGCCCACATCAACAATGATATGATCGGGGGCGCGATGAGCGAGTTGGCCGCTAAGCAGGGCAATCATCAGGATGTTCTCCGCGCTGGATTGTGCTGGTCCGGGTGCATCTTGTTGTTCAGATGATGACTATGGGCATGGCAAATAGCAACCGCAAGGGCATCGGCAGCATCTTCCTGGGCGATTTCCGGGAGGTTAAGCAAGACCTTGGTCATCTGCTGAACCTGGTTCTTGCCGGCCCGTCCATAGCCGACGACTGCTGATTTTACTTGCAGGGCAGAATATTCAAAGACCGGCAAGCCGGCATTGACCCCGGCTAAAAGAGCAATGCCGCGGGCATGTCCCAGCTTGAGCGCGGAGGCCGGGTTGCGCGCCATGAACACCTGCTCAACGGCTACCGCATCGGGGTGATAGCTGGCGATCAGGCGACATATTTCGCTGTAAATGCGGTGCAATCGCAGTGCCAGTTCAGTTTTGCTGTCAGTAAAAATGGCCCCGTTGTCAAGGTGACGCAGGTGGTTGCCGCGTTGTTCGATAAAGCCGTAGCCGGTGGTTTTGCTCCCCGGATCTATTCCAAGTATGCGCATATTAGGTCAACACCGAGTGGGCCTGGTTACCCCATCAGGCGCTCCATTTCGTCGTCATCGATATCGAAGTTGGCGTGGATATTCTGCACGTCATCGTTATCTTCGAGTACGTCGATCATCTTCATCAGCGACTCGGCCTGACTGCCGCTAACTGCCGTCATCGTTTGCGGGATCATGGTCACTTCGGCGGACTGGTAGGTCAGTTCCTGGGCACTAAAGTGATTACGTACCGCTTCATAGTCGGCTGGTTCAACGGTCACTTCAATACAGTCGCCATCGTCCTTGACATCTTCCGCCCCGGCCTCAAGGGCGGCTTCAAAGATGGTGTCGAAATCATAGCTCTTGTCAAAAATAATCTGTCCCTTGCGGTCGAACATAAATGCGACCGAACCACTGACTCCCAGGCTACCACCGTATTTGTTGAAGGCGTGGCGCACTTCTGCTACGGTACGAGTACGATTGTCGGTCATGAACTCGACAATAACAGCAACGCCGCCAGGGCCATAACCTTCGAATGTGCCTTCTTCGTAGGTGACACCATCAAGGTCGCCAGTTCCCTTTTTGATCGCCCGCTCGATATTGTCCTTAGGCATGTTGGCTTGTTTGGCTTTGTCAACGGCTAAGCGCAGTCGCGCGTTCGCTTCCAGATCGGCACCGCCAATGCGCGCGGAAATAGTGATTTCTTTAATCAGTTTGGTGAAGATTTTTCCACGCTTGGCGTCCTGAGCGCCTTTGCGGTGTTTAATGTTTGCCCATTTGCTGTGACCAGCCATTGATCATGCTCCTTGAAACAATTGTGGTAAGGAAAGAAAACGCCGGCAATGCCGGCGTTTGATCTGACAATAAATATGGCAACGGAACCTGTGGTACCGATGATCAGTAGTGAACCACCTTTAGCTTGTCAGTAACACTTTTGACTCCTTCGACCTGTTTGGCATCTTCAATGGCTGCGCGGCGTTCTGCGTCACTGTGGATGTGGCCGGAAAGGACAACTTTGCCGCCAGTGACATCGATATTAAACCAGATGTCATCAATCCGTTCATCTGCCAGGCGGGCAATCTGAATCTTTTTCTGGATGATCAGGTCTTTGATTTTGTTTTCACACAGGTGCTGCATTTCCAGGAGGTAGGGGTCCTCAACCGCAGCTTTGATCAGTTTGACAGCGCAGTCGTTGGTCATGCGCACGGTATTGATGAGCAGATCATAGTCGAGGGGGTTTTCCCAATCGCGGTCAAAGTAATACTTGATAAATCCAGCACGCTGCTGGTCACTCCTGCGTACCAGAAAACGGGCAAGGTCCGGATCAATCCATTCCCGTTCAGCCCAGCGTCCAACCCGCTCCTCAAAAGGAGCAATGACGCGAACGCGTAAGACACTCTGAATGCCTGGGAGCAGATCCTGTCCCCCGCGTCCATAAATGATCGCATTGCCCTGCAGAGCACGTTCAAGGACAAAGAGCTGGATGCGGTGCACACTCAGATCAATCTGACGATCAAGGGCGTCGACAAATGCCGGCGGCTTCTCATCGGCCTGCTGGAGGGCAGCTTCGGTCAGATCGTAGGCTGATGCGGCTTCTTTAAGCGCGTCGCCATCAACCAGTTCGTAACCGATTTCGTCAGCCAATTGCTGAGCGATCGGGATGCCTCCGCTGCCCATTTCTCTGGAAAAGGTAATGATTGCCATTTGTTCAATCTCTCCATCATTGGTGATACCTGCGGTTGCCGGAACCTGTTCTGCCCCGGATCTTATTCGGCGCCCAATATTCGCATGATTTTTCTCATAATTCAATAGCCGTGATGGGGACACAGGGGCTTATGTCGTATGGCCGCTGAGAAACCGGGAAGTAGCGGCCACTTAACGTGGCTGCAGTTCCCTGTTGACTTTAAGGGTTGTAATTAGCAAAGCAGGATGGAATAATCCGCGTCTTGCAAATCACACCGGCATGGATAACAGCGATGACAGTGAAAGCAGTTGAAGAAAAACCGGAATTTGTTACCTGGTTGCGCGAGCAGATCGCGGCGCAGCAGGGGATCACCTTTGCACGCTTTATGGAACATGCACTCTACCACCCTGACTATGGTTACTATACTTCGGCACGTACCCGTATCGGTAAGCAGGGCGACTTTTTTACCTCGTCCAGTGTCCACCCCTGTTTCGGTCGCTTGATTGCGCGCCAGCTGGAACAGATGTGGCAACTGCTCGGGCGCGGTAATTTTGTTGTTGCTGAACAGGGCGCGGGCGAGGGACACCTGGCAGTAGATGTACTGGATGCTATCAAAGAGGACTTCCCCTCCTTCTACCAATCGTTATCTTATCGCATCGTCGAGATCAGCCCTGATGCCCGCCGGCGTCAGCAGGAAACCCTGCAGCAGCATGTCGCTGCCGGCCGGGTTGACTGGTGTGCCCTTGACGATTTGGCGGGAATGCGCGGCTGTCTGTTGAGTAACGAGCTGGTCGATGCTTTTCCCGTCCATCTGGTTCAGACCGTTGCCGGCAAGCTGCAGGAAGTCTACGTAGTGAATCAGGAAGGTGGCTTCGCCGAAGAACTACGTGCTCCCTCGACTCCGCAGCTGGTGAAATATTTTGAACAGATCGGCATCGCTCCGGCAGAAGGCAATCGCTGCGAGGTCAATCTGGCGGCGCGAAGCTGGATGACACAGGTCGCTGCTGTTCTCGCCGAAGGCTTTGTCCTGACCATCGATTACGGCTATCTGGCTAAAGATCTCTACGCCCCCGAGCGTCATGCCGGCACCTTGCTGTGTTATCATAAGCATCAGACCAACGAAGATCCTTATCTGCATATCGGCGGTCAGGACATGACCGCCCATGTTGATTTTACGACCTTGCAGCAGATCGGCAAAAAAAATGGACTTGAACCTCTTTATTTTGGTTATCAGTACCAGTTTCTTATGGGGTTAGGTTTTCTTGAGTTGTTGATGCAGATGCAGAGCCGTGAAACCGATCCGCGTAAGGCGCAGGCATTGCGTATGAGCATGAAGCGTTTGATTCTCCCTGAGGCCGGGATGGGGGAAAGTTTCAAAGTCTTGATTCAGGGCAAAAATGTCGGTCAGCCTGAGCTGCTGTGTGGCCGCCGGATACAGGATATCCCGTTGCCGGTAAGCAGTTTGATCTGATACTTGATGACGTCGCAAAAACTCACCAACTGCTGTGTTGCTGTCATCGTTTCACTGCTTCGACGTACTTAAGTACGCCTCATTGTTCAACAATAACGCGCCTTGCATTTGGCGCTTTTTGCTTAGCCATCTAACATGATACTTTTGCGAAAGCATCACACTTGCACTGGAAAAATGAAATTGCCTATAATGGGCTGAACAACAACCAACGGAGGATATAAAAAGATGAAACAACGCGTACAAGAAGTTCTGGACATGGTTCGTCCCGCACTCCAGGCTGATGGTGGTGATGTCGAGCTGGTAGATGTTTCCGATGAAGGCGTCGTCAGTGTCAAATTAACCGGTGCTTGCGGTTCTTGCCCGATGTCAACCATGACCCTGAAAATGGGGATTGAGAAGAACCTGATGGAGCAGATTCCGGAAGTTAAAGAGGTTGTCCAGGTTCGCTAGATACTCCCGGGCAGCATCCTCATAACAACAAAAGGCCTGTGCATTGCGCGCGGGCCTTTTGTCGTTAAAACGTCAAATGACATCCTTTTTGACGCGGTTAGTTCGGCGCATACGACTTGATAAGCGTAACAATAGCCCTTGGTGGGTTGTCAGGGCGGCATGGGGGCACAGCTCCTGGCAGCAGAAGCAACGGATGCACAGATCGTAGTTAATGCTCAGACGGTCGTTCACTATCGCCATGGCCTGGGGCGGGCAATGTTTAACGCAGGCATGGCAGCGGACACAGCGCTGATGATCAACCTGCGGATGGGCGGTCAGTAGATGTTTGAGCCGGCGCCCAAAATAGCCGGGGATGCCGAAGTTGACGTCGGTCATTTTGGCCGCATGAAAGTGGTCAATCTGCAACTCGGCCAGAGGGCTGCCGACCAGTTCCAGTTCCGCAAGACGTGTCAGAGGGCGGCCGCCGACCAACGCCTGCTGTTGAGTGAAGACCTGCTCCGGTTGCATTTTCACCAGGGCGGTCGCAACCGTATCAACCGCCTGCGCCGAGGTGCCGGCAAGGAGCGCACCGATCTTCACCGGATCGCCGCTGCCTGGGCCTTCACCCTCCATGCCGATGACTGCGTCAACAATATTCAGCCTTGGCGGCAGGGCTTCACAGATCTCCAGCAGCATCCGGGCAAACAGATTTTTGTCAACTCCGGCCTGTAGATGCATGCCTGGCTTGCGCATCCCGATCAGGGCGCCGAACATGTTTTTTACAGCGCAGGTCAGCCCCATCATCTGGTGGGTTTTGAGCTTCGGTAAGTTAATGATGACATCGGCATCAAGGATGTCTTTTGCCACTTCAATCTGATGGAGAGTTGTCCCCTGCGGGTGAACGATGACTGATTCGGCAAAAGGAGCGAAATGGGCTCCGGTTTCTTCAATCACCTCAAGAATCCCGGTTTTTCGCGCCACGACAGCGGGGCTGCCAATGCCTGGGGAATCCCCGACCGAGACCTGCCCGCCGGCAGCCATGACCAGCCTGATAACGGCGCGGACGACCTGCGGATGGGTGGTTACTGCTCGTTCCGGGCTTTTACCTGCGAGCATGTTGGGCTTGATCAGAACCTTCTGGCCGGGCCTAACGAATGCCTCCATTCCGCCCAGGGGGGCAAGCAGTGTGCGAACAGCGGCCTCGGTGGCGTCAGGATCATAGTTACCAAGAGCTGTCAGGCTGACCCGGTTTGAGGGCGGCAGACAGGGGACGTTCAAGGGGTCTGGCCAGGTGTAATGGAGGCATAAAAAGCGCGTGAGCGGGGGCCGTCAAATTCACAGAAATAAAGACTCTGCCAGGTGCCAAGGAGCAAGGCGTCCTGGTCAATAATCATGTTTTGGCTCACCCCGATCAGGCTGCTTTTAATATGGGCAGCGCTGTTACCTTCACTGTGTCTGAAGGTCGGGCTGTCCGGTATCAGGCGGTCGAAGTCATTGAGCATGTCAGTCACCACATCAGGATCAGCATTTTCGTTGATGGTTACCGCAGCGGTGGTGTGGGGGACAAAAACCAGGAGGGTGCCCTGGCGGATGCCGGTCTGCGCCAGCCACTGTTGTACCTGAGGGGTAATGTCAATCAGTTGTTGCTGCTGGTGGGTGCGGATTTCAAATCTTTTAATCAAGATGAAATGGTTCCTTTGAGGGCGGCTGCGGTTGCATCAATGGCGGTCGCACGATAGATCAGGGAGGTGTGTCCCATGTCGTCAAGTTCCACCTGGTTTCCCCAGGCCAGTTGCGCCGAAGTATGAGGCAGAACCATGTTGTCTTTGCGGGTGTAGATGTTAACCGTCTGCACGCCGGCAGGTGGCGGTTCGCTGTTCAGGCGATTAAGGAACTCAGAACCGGGCATCAGCAGTTTACCCAGGGGCATAAAGGAAAAAGGGGTGAGTTTTGAACCCTGATGAGGGGTGCCGAGAAAGATCAGGCGGTCAACCTTGTCCTGTCCGCCGCGGCGTTGGACATAGTTGCGGGCGATGATGCCACCCATGGAGTGGCCAACCAGGTTGACTTTATTAACGCCCAGGCGATGGCGCAGTTCATCAATCTTTTTTGCCAGCAGCTCGGTTAAGACCTCTTCACTGTGAAAGCCTGACAGGTTAATAGTGACAAGGTTTTCACAACCATGGCGTTTTAAACGGGATCTGAACCAGAACCAGCAGGCGCGGTTGACAAAGAGGCCATGAAGCAGCAGGGTCGGCGTTACCCCGCGCTTAAGCTGAGGTCGGCGCGCAGAGAAAATGCCAAAAGGAACAGTGAGCAAGGTCGTGAAATTGAGAACAAACTCAGGAAAAAGCAGTGGCAAAATACGGCGCAGATTATTACGGCTGCAGCGATCCTTAATCAGCTCCGGGTGGGCGTTGGCGTATTCATACCAGAGGATACTGAAGCTCAACAGCACAACCAGCAGGTCGAAAATCAATAGCAGAAAGAGCAGGAAAATCAACAGGTACAACAGGCTCATGGGGTTACCTTTTTTGTGGTGGTGAGCTGAAAAACCTTGCGCCGGACTGGTGGGCTGAATAATCCTCGACGGCAGCCATTGTAACGGCTTAAGATAGAGGAAGTATGCCACGCTGAAGAGCAATCGTCAATCAGCCGCCAGCATGAAAAGGCACATGGATGGAGCACTACCTGACCCTGTTTCACCAACATCTGGAGGTCGAGCGTAACCTCTCGCCTCATACCATCAACGCTTATCTGCGTGATCTCCAGCAGTTTTATGCGTTCATAGAAAAAGTCTGTGGAGCACCGGTCGATGCGGACAGCCTTGCCGGCGTTGATGTTCTGTTGCTCCGCCGTTATCTGGCGAATCTGCAGAAAAGCTGTCAACGTTCCAGTGTCGTACGCAAGCTCTCTTCACTTAAAGCATTTTATCGTTATCTCGAGCGCCAGGGGGTGATTGACTCTTCCCCCCTTGCTGCGGTCATGGCGCCACGGCGCCAGCGTTATCTGCCCCGGGTGCTCAGTGCTGAGCAGACCGGTGCTCTGCTTGATACCCCGGTCAACCGTTATCCGCAATTGATCCGCGATCTGGCCATCTGTGAATTCCTCTATTCCTGTGGTTTGCGGGTCAGTGAATTAGCGGGCCTGGATCTTGATTCCATCGATCTGGAACAACGCCAGGTCCGGGTGGTGGGGAAGGGGGACAAGGAGCGTATTCTTCCGGTTGGGCGGACTGCCTGTCATGCTCTTCAGCTTTATCTTAAACAGCGCCCGGTGGGGGATGAAAACGGACTGTTTCTCAACTATCGTGGTGGTCGACTTACAACCCGCAGCATCCAGCGCCTGCTCAAACGGCGCTTGCTGCAGCTGAATCTGCCAACCGATGTCACTCCCCATGCGTTGCGTCATTCCTTTGCCACCCATCTGCTCGATGCCGGTGCCGATTTACGGGTGATTCAGGAGTTGTTGGGGCATGCCTCCCTGTCAACGACCCAGCGCTATACCAGTGTCAGCTTCGCTCACCTGACCAGTGTCTATGACCGGACGCATCCGCGTAGCCGCAAAAAGTAACTAAATTTGTCATCTTTATCCTTGACTCGGACAGAGAGGTGGGTAAAATATCAGCAACTTTTATAACGTCCATCTTTTCAATAAAAACAAGGAGTTCCATCTATGAGTGTGTTGGTAGGAAAAAAAGCCCCGGAAATTAACGCCCCTGCTGTGATGGCTGATGGCTCCATTAAGGATTCATTTACCCTGGCGGATTATCAGGGTAAATACGTCGTGTTGTTTTTTTATCCCCTCGACTTTACCTTTGTCTGTCCCACCGAATTGATTGCATTCAGTCATCGTATCGATGAATTTGAAAAACGTGAAGTGCAGGTCCTTGGTTGTTCCATCGATTCACAGTTCACCCATCTGGCCTGGCGTAATACCCCGGTTGATAATGGTGGTATCGGCCCAGTCAAATATCCGCTGATCGCCGATATCAAACATCAGATCTGCCGTGACTATGATGTGGAGCTGGATCCTGCCGGTGTCGCGCTGCGTGGTTCATTTCTTATCGACCGCGAAGGGGTTGTTCGCCACCAGGTGGTGAACGATCTGCCCCTGGGTCGTAATATTGATGAGATGTTGCGTATGGTTGATGCCTTACAGTTCCATGAAAAGCATGGCGAAGTCTGCCCGGCCGGCTGGAATAAGGGCGATCAGGGGATGGTGGCCGATAGCGGTGGTGTCGCATCTTATCTGGCGGAACAGGCATCAAAATTGTAGGGTATAAAGTCCTCTATTATAGTTTTTTCATTGTTTTTTATAAAAAAAGGTGGTTTTTGCCACCTTTTTTTATTGATTATCAAACTATAATAAGGTTTAATTTGCTGTATTATTAGCAGTTACATAAAAATATCAACAGGAGGATAGTCTGGGCTTCATGTTCAAGCGACGTCAACAAGGGGGTACAGCAGTCGGGGTCTGCCTGGAGCCGGATGCCTTTTCTGTTGCTGGTGTGTTCGGTGGGAGCGCTGGTCGCCCGCGCCTGATCTTTGCTGAACGGACCGCGGTTGCCGAGATTCAGCAGCGAAAAACCCATCTTGAAGAACTTTTGCGCCGGGGCAAGCTTCTGGGCCAACATTCTCATTTGATTCTTCCCCTTAACAGTTATCAGACCCTGCAGCTCGACCTGCCCGATGTCCCCCTGGAAGAAGCTCGTCAGGCGGTACGTTGGCAGATCGGTGAGCGCATCGACTACCCGGCCGAAGAGGCGCAGATCGACCTTTATCAGATTGCCCCCTTTGCTGGTGAACGGCGGGCACAGAGTTATGCGGTTGCGGCGCGACGCCAGGTGTTGCGCGAACAGATTGACGTCATTGCTGCGGTTGGCCAGCGTTTGCAGACCATTGATATCCCCGAATTTGCCCTGCGTAACGTCTGCGAACTGTTTGTTGATGACCCGCGCGGGGTAGCCTTGCTCTTGCTGCTCGAACAGTCCGGACTTTTTGTTGTCGTGCGGGACGGGGTCCTTTATTTGAGTCGACAGTTGCCGATGGGAATGAACAGCCTACTGGCCTATGACCCGGATGATTCAGCCATGATCAGCATGTTCGATACGATCGTTCTGGATATTCAGCGTTCCTTTGATTATTGCGAGAGCACCTTTCAGCTGCCAACGGTTTCACGTTTGCTGGTTGCCCAGACCCAACAGGAAATTCCTGCGCTGGTTAATTATCTGAGCGACTATCTGACCACCCGGGTCGAACCGTTACAGCTTGCTGACGTCATAGATGTCCCTGATCAAATGGATCAACTGACACTGAATCATCATCTGCTGGCGATTGGTGGCGCCCTGCGCCAGGGAGATAACTAATGCGGCAGCAAATCAATCTCTATCAGCAGGGCTTGATTGACCGTCCCGCTCCGCTCTCCAGCCGCCAGGCCGGACTGTTGCTGTTGTTGAGTCTGGTGTTGATTCTTGTCCTTGGCGG
>CAZMFD010000050.1:0-20843 GCA_964565445.1 uncultured Geobacteraceae bacterium | reverse complement strand
TGCTGCTGCGCAAACCTATGTCATTAATGGGTGTTTCAGTAGTTGTCTAGAGGAAATTGAATGGGATTTTGCAGAATTCCTGTGTGCCGGCAAAAAAAGGTTTCGCAGCTCTTACAAGGGGTACCTGAGAAATATGGGGACATAATACTGATTAAGCCCCATAATCAGCATTATGTCCCCATATTTCCCATATTTCCCTGGCGATGGCCCGGGCGCTTCGGCTAGATCGGAAAAAATGGGCCACCCCTCCCTGCCGGGAAGAGATCTGTCTGGGTGACGTCAACCTGGTCGGCTCACCTACTGGACTTTGAAGTTGTTGATAACTGATCAGGACAACTCGAAAATACCAATTTTAATTTACTTCCTCCTCCCCGAAAGCCCCACTCCCATGTCGACATTATAGCATCAAAGCTATATTTTTACTTTATAGCCTATTGACTATATTTTGTTTTTATAGCTTAATAGCTATAAGGTTAAGTTTCCAAGGAGATTGCCATGAGAACAAAAACAACATCACCAAAAAGCCTTGGACTTATGTTGCGGTCTGCACGAAAAAAGAAAGGCCTTAGCCAAACGGAAGCGGGCAAGTCAGTAGGCATTGACCAGCCGACCATGTCCAAGATTGAGCGAGGAGAGTCCCATGCCCGCATAGACACCCTCTATCGTCTACTGGCGGCCCTGGATATGGAAATGATTGTGAGACCCAGAGAAAAAGCAACCGACATGAATGAAGGAGACACCTGGTAAATGGGTCGAAAACGTAAAGGATCTGAACTGTTCGTGTTCATGAACGGCGAGAAGGTTGGTATTCTTTCAAGTACCTCAAGCGGCAGACTTGAACTCCACTATGACGCCGCGTGGCTCAACAGTAAATCAGGAAGGGCACTGTCGCTGTCAATGCCTCTGACAGATCAAGTTTATTCGGGTGATAGCGTAGAGAACTATTTTGACAACCTTCTACCTGACAGTCAGCCCATCAGAAATCGCATCCAAAAAAGGTTTGGTGCCAAGTCAAACAGAGGGTTTGATCTTTTGTGGCACGTGGGCCGCGACTGCGTCGGTGCACTACAGCTTTCTCCTGAAGATATCCAGATTGATGTGCAAAAGATTGAATCCGAACCACTGACCAATGCCGCAATAGCCGAAACACTCAGGCACTACAGAACCATGCCTTTGGGTATGAGAGAGGATAAGGATTTCAGGATCTCATTGGCAGGCGCGCAGGAAAAAACGGCCTTTTTGAAACACCAGGGGGAATGGCGCCTTCCCCTTGGAGCAACCCCGACAAGCCATATCTTCAAGCTCCCGATAGGCCGCATCGGGCACAGCGGGGTCGACCTCAGCGACAGCGTAGAAAATGAATGGCTCTGTCATCTCATCCTGAAAGCTTACAACATACCCGTAGCCAACACGGAAATGATGTCATTCAACGGCACAAAGACTCTGGTGGTCGAACGGTTTGATCGGCGCTGGTCAATTGACGAATCCTGGTTGATACGTCTGCCTCAGGAGGACATGTGCCAAGCACTCAACACGCCACCGGCACTGAAATATGAATCCGATGGAGGACCTGGCATTGAACAGATTATGGAGTTACTCCTGGGAGCAACAGACAGCCTCGCCGACCGGCGACTGTTTATGACAGCGAACCTGGTCTTTTGGCTTCTGGCAGCTATTGATGGTCACTCAAAGAATTTTAGTATTTTTTTGCTGTCGGGAGGCGGTTTTCAGCTTACACCACTTTATGATGTTATTTCTGGATATCCTCTTATTACAAAGAAACAGCTTGAACAAAGCAGGTTGAAGATGGCAATGGCTCTTACTGGCAAAAACCGCTATTATGATTGGAATGCTATGCTCCATCGCCACTGGCTCTCAACCGCAAAGAAGTGCCACTTCCCCGTAGACGAAATAGAGGAGATCATCGCTGAGGTTCTTGATCAATTGGACCGGGTGATCGATCAGGTCAGCAATCAATTGCCTGAAACATTTCCAGATGCTGTAGCTGGACCTATTTTTTCCGGGATGAGAAATGCGCGAGACAAACTAACTCGCTCGTTCTCCCAGGAGTAATTCACAGGGGCAGGAACAAATAGGGTCAGGTCTCAACAATGACAGAGTTATCACCATAAAGGGGACAGAGCATATTTGGTAAGAAATGACGCGGCCGTTGAGAATTGAATATCCCGGAGCTTTTTATTATGTCCCCATATGTCTCACTTCATGTGCAGCCGCCACAGCGATGTCACTTCCGCCGAGCGTGCCATATGGAGGGGGTCGTTACGGTCGATGGCTTTGCGATGGACCGGGCGCGCGTCGATCCGGTCTACAACCTTCAGCCCTCCTTCTTCAAATGCCGCGAGTAGCTCGGCTCGCGACCTCAGACCCAGGTGTTCAGCTAGATCGGAAAGAATGAGCCAGCCCTCACCGCATGGCTCCAGGTGGGCACCAAGTCCCTGGAGAAAGCCGCGCAGCATGCGGCTGTCGGGATCGTACACCGCCCCCTCCAGGGAGGAGCTTGGCCGAGCAGGAATCCAGGGCGGATTGCAGACCACCAGCGGAGCCCGCCCTGCCGGGAAGAGATCCGCCTGGATAACGTCCACCTGATCGGCGAGTTCCAACCGCGCAATGTTCTCGCGGGCGCAGGTCAGTGCCCTGGGATCCTGATCGGTAGCGACAATCCGTTTTAGCCCACGGCGGGCGAGGACTGCCGCCAGAACCCCGGTTCCCGTGCCGATGTCGAAGGCCAGCTCCAGGGACGGCAGCGGTGCCTGGGCCAGAAGCTCAACGTACTCGCCGCGAATTGGAGAAAAAACGCCGTAGTGCGGGTGAATACGAGCGCCGAGGGCGGGGATCTCCACCCCCTTCTTGCGCCATTCGTGGGCACCGATCGCTCCCAGCAGATCGCGCAGAGAAGCAAGGTACGGGCCGGCGGCCGGGCCGAAGGCCTCCAGGCAGGGCTGCCGAACGTCGGGGGCCCGGCGCAGTGGGATGCTGTGATCCGCCTCGAAGGGAATTAGCAGCATCCCCAGGGTCCGGGCACGCTGCGACTGCGCCATGCGGTGAAGATGGAACGCCTGAGCTGGAGAATCTGTCGAGGAGACCGTCTGTTTTCGGGGCTTGCCCTTCATCCGCCGGACCATCGCCGACAGCATCTGGCGGGCATTCTGGAAATCCCCCCGCCACAGAATCGCTGTCCCCTCGCAGGCGCGGCGGTAGGCGACATCGGCCTTCATGTCGTCCCTGCCGATCAGGATCCGGCGAGGGGGAGTGGCGCCACTCTCCGAGCGCCAAGCGGTGGTATGGGCCTCGTCGTTTTCACTCCAGTGGACAATGGAATCAGTGCTCATGGTAGTTTTTCCGCCGTCACCTGCAACAGATACGGATAGCGCTCCTGCTGCGCCAGCAACCAGTCAATCATTCCCTCTTCCTGCAGCGCCAAACGCTCACCAACCTGAGAATTCAGTTCCAGTCCGAGTAACCAGATCAGATTACCGCTGATTTTCACACCATATTCGTTGGCGAATTTATCATCCAGGGATTTTTCCAAGGTTGCTGCCAACTCTAGTGGACGCGCCAGATAATGACTGGGATAAGCGACAAGATTTTTATCGAGGCTGCTTAAAAAGGCTTGCTTTTCGTGGGGGTGGAGGGTCGAAAAGTCCACGCCGCACCAGGCTTCCGGGCGGGTTGACAGCAGCGCCCGGCACGATAAGGGGCGTTCGCTGTAACAGGAACAACACTGTTGCTCATCGAGCAGGGGGCAACCGCCCCCCTGCCGACGATAGGAGTGGAGGAATTCCTTGAGATTAGCGGCTGTTGTACACAGCTGCATCAATACCGGTAACCGTTCGTTAATCCGAGCGCGCTGTTCTCCTGACAGATTGGCCGCCAGGATCATGGCTTCCGGGTAGCTGCAATTAACCGCCAGGGTGCAGCAGTTGCCACACCCCGATCGGCAATAGAGATTCCTGCCCTGTTCCCGGCAGGAGTGCCGGATCTCGGTAATGGTGTCATCCAACTGCTGGCGTGCAGATAAAATCTGCTGATCGAGCCTGCCGGCGCCCATCAGGCGACCCGGTTGCGGGGCTCTCCCTGCAAAAAGGCGGCGATGTTATCGACCACCATAGCCAGCAGGCGGATGCGCGCTTCTGTGGTAGCCCAGGCAATATGAGGGGTGATAATACAATGGGGGGCACTCAGTAGCGGATTGTCTGAACGCGGCGGTTCGGTGGACAGCACATCGGTAGCGTAACCCCCAAGATAGCCGTCTTCGAGGGCTTGCGCGACAGCTACTTCATTGACCAGCTGGCCACGGCCGGTGTTGATCAGCAGAGCCCCCTGCTTGACCCGCGCCAGATGCGCGGTATTGACCAGTTGATCGGTTTCCGGGGTCAGCGGGCAATTCAGGCTGATGACATCACTGTCGGTAAACAGCTGGTCAACATCAACAAAGGTGACCCCCTGCTCTTTTTGATATTTTTCCGGGTGAGCGGTTTGTGCCAGCACCTGCATGCCAAAAGCGCGAGCAATGGTCGCCACTCTTCGGCCGATTTCGCCATAGCCGACAACCCCCATGGTTTTGCCGGCCAGTTCGCACAGTGGGTGATCGCGGAAGCTGAAATCCTTGCAACTGACCCAGGCTCCCTCTGCCACCATTCGGGCATGATGACCAACCTGTTGGGCCATTTCGAGCAATAGCGCAAAGACCATCTGGGCGACCGAGTCGGTACTGTAGCCGGGAGCGTTGGTGACCACAATTCCCCGTTCTTTGGCAGCGTCAAGGTCGATCAGGTTGACGCCGGTAGCTAACACGCCGATGTAGCGCAGATTGGGAAGGGCGGCGATGGTCTCAGCGCTGATTGGTACTTTGTTGGTAAGAACGATTTCGGCATCCAGTGCGCGTTCAATAATCTGGTCGGCGTTGGTGCGTGGATGGATAATGCAGGTTCCCAGGGCCTTGAGAGGGGCCCAGTCGAGATCGCCACTATTCAGGGTATGGCCATCAAGCACAACAATTTTCATACTCAATCCTTTGCGTTTGCGTCGCGCCCGAACAATTTAAGAAGGCTTTTCTTTTCCTCATTGCTGATGCTTTCGGGTTGGGGCACGGCGGTATGGCAGAGTCGATTTCTACCACCTTGTTTGGCTTCATAGAGGTAGTGATCTGCCTGAGAGATCAGTTCTGCAGCGGAGCTTAACGAGTAGGGTCGGTAGGTTGCCAGTCCAAGGCTGGCAGTTAACTCAAGATCTAAGCCCTCTTGTTGCAGAGGGGTTCCGGCAAGGGCCAGCCGAATGCGCTCGGCCACGGGAATAGCGGCATGGAGATCGGTTTCAGGTAACACGACAGCGAACTCTTCGCCGCCATAACGGCAGACAATATCGAGCTTGCGTACCTGTGCGCTGATCACCCTGGCGACATGAACCAATGCCTGATTGCCAGTTTCATGACCGTGGATATCATTGACCTTTTTAAAGTGATCGATATCGATCATAAGTAGACTGGTGGGGCGCCCATTGCGGCTTGAACGTTCGATTTCCAGTTCCAGGGTCTCGATAAAGGACCGATAATTGGCAACCCCGGTCAGGGCGTCGGTCCGTACCTGCTGAATGAGGTGATCAAGTTCCTGCTGCAGAGCCGTCAACGCGTTTGGAAACGGGCACCAGAGTACACCAACCGGACAGGTTGCGTGGGATGGTGGTGTGGGGAACGCAGCTGAAGGATCGACAGCGGTCATGGTTCTCTTTGCTTCATTGGTGGGCAACCTTCAGGGGGTCACTCAATGAAATAGCCTGCAACCCGCCAGGACGTGGCGGCTTCATGGTAAAGGGTGACGCGTTCGCGGGCTGAGTTGTGATTCTCAAAGCGGCTGGTATAGAAAAAAGAGATATATTCCCCTTCAGGAATCCCTTCAATTTGCTCTTTGGTATATTTGACGTCAGATTGACTGCGCTCGCGTAAATCTCCAACCTGGCTACGAACCTGATTGAGCTGTGTCAGCCAGGTGTCCAACGGGGTCTCGTTGCGCATGAAAGTGGCACTCTGGCGCCAGGCTTCTTCAAAATTGCCCTTATCGAGCAGATCAAGGAAGACCGTCGCCGCGGCAGAGGCCTGCTCGACCTTTTCCGGATCCGGTTTGTTGCTGAAATAAGGATAAATAATAATAATCAGGGCAACTACGGCCAAAGAAACGTGAATCATCGAGCGGCGCTGCAGCATCATCTCCTCCATCGTGAAACTTTATCGGCTGGTACTATAGTCGGGTTTGGCCGTCAGGGCAATGACGTTCTGTCGGATCCGTGGGCCTTGACGTGGTCACTCGAGCCCGGCCTCGAAGTTGAATTTGCTGCACTGTGCCGGATCGGTGCCCCGGCTTAAGGCTTCCAGCACCTGTTTGCCGGTGGCGCTGCCGGCACCACAGTGTGACAGATCGACGACAAATCCGGAACAGCCAAGGTGCCTGAGCTCCTCGATGTTGGCGATAAAAGAGAAGGGGGTTTCGCTGAACAGCCAGGTCAGCCCCTGGCGCTGCTGTACCCGGTAGGCGTCGTTGCGATCTGAGAGAATTGGACCGTCGCTGCGCAACTGGCGGATGCGGATACGCGAAGTCAGCAGCGGAACTCGCCCGTAAACCATCAAGCTGGTGGGAACCGGCAGCTGACGGGAGAGAATGGCCGCTAAGTTGTGGCGGTCGTCCTCTATATAGAGTTCAACATCGGCGATGTTCAGCGCGCTTAACGCTGCGACCGCTTGACTGTTAAGGGCAAACAGGCGATAGCTGCTGTAGAGTTTGAGGTCAGTGAGCCCGTCAAACAGAGGGAAGTGGCCAAGATTGCTCAGACGAAACCGGCGAAAACCAGCTTGCACCAGGCTGCGGATGGCCCCTTGATGTTCCTGCCAGTCCTGGTCAAAAAGAACGAAGGGGAGATCCCAGATGATGCTCTCGGCACGGCGCCCCAGTTTGTCGGCTTGCTGCAGGCTGTGGCGGTTAATGGGGAGCAGCAGGGCATTGATTCGCTCGTTATTGAGCAGATGCTGCTCGCGGGTATCGCCGAGCAATACCCGGAATTCTGTTGTCTGGCGGCTATTGCTGCCGGCTGCTAGCAGTGAGGCGCCGGCGGCCTCGCGTTGATTGCGACGGCGCTGCTGAATGTGTTGCTGGCGCGCCAGACGCAGTTCGCGATAAAAGGTGCGGCGGATCTGTTTGAGCTGTTTAGGGGGGATGACGATCCTCGGTAGATCACCACAGCTCAACGACCCAAGCACAAAGGGTTCATCGGCAACGGCAGCAAAAACCTGTTCAAGTACGGCCATATCAAGGGGTTGGCTGGTGGCTTCAAAGCTGGTGATAGGATAGGTAAAATCCAGATGCTGACCGTTAACGGTGGCAGCGAGGGCAATGTCGTTGTTGCTCACATGGATGGCGAGGTCGACGATCTCCCCGCTTGGGCGGCGGTGCTCGAGTTTGCGGCGGGCGGCACTATCACTTAAGGTGAAGGCGTCGGCACTGGCCACCATGAAGACACTGTCGCCCGGGGAGAAACGCTGGTCAAAGGGGGAGATGACGGTTACCTGTTTGCCGGCGGGAGACTTTTTCACCTGCTGCGTCCCGCTGAACAGTTGACGCAAGGTAAAAGCGCTACCGCTTTTGTCGTTGGCCGGCTGAATCCGCAGACGGTCGCCTAAATGCAGTGGCAGTGAGGAAATAAAACCTAAGCGACTGCCCTGAACCTGGCGCACCTTGCCGATAAACCGCCCGGTTGCCCCTTTTTGTGAGGGGATGGCCATGTCATCCGGTTGACTGCCGGAGAGAAAACCGCGGGTCGGTTGGCGGCCAAAGCTGTCCTTGAGCTGTTGCTTGGCAGCAGCAAGAACCTGTTTGCGCTGAGCATCAGAGGTATCCATCGCCCGCCGATAGGCGCTGACCACCTTGTGAACGTATTCGGCGCTTTTCATCCGTCCTTCAATCTTGAAACTGCAGATTCCCGCATTGGTAAGTTGCGGCAGCAGGTCAATAGCCGACAGGTCGTTGGGGGAGAAGAAAAACCCTTGTTGCTGATGGTGACGGTAATTGCGTCGACAGGGTTGGGCGCAGCGCCCGCGATTACCGCTTTTACCACCCAAAAAAGATGAAAAATAGCACTGGCCGCTGAAGGAAAAACACAGGGCGCCATGGATGAAGTGTTCCAGTTCAAGGCGGGTCTGACTGCGGATATGAGAAATTTCTTCCAGAGTCAGTTCCCGCGCCAGCACCCCCCGGGTGAAACCGAGGCGCTCCAGCATTTTAACACCGGCGACATTGTGGATCGTCATTTGCGTTGAAGCGTGGACTTCCAGACCGGGAAAGTGTTCTCTGACCAGTTTCCAGATGGCGAGATCCTGAATAATGACCGCATCGACCGCAAAGGATTCCAGCGCTGACAGGGTGTCGATCAGGTGGGACAATTCATTTTCGCGGATCAGGGTATTGAGGGTCACGTAGAGGCGTTTACCATCGGCATGCAGGTAGCTGGTCATGCGCTCAATGTCGGCAAGGCTGAAATTCTTGGCCTTGGCCCGGGCGGAAAAGTCCTTCAGTCCGGTATAAACGGCATCGGCCCCGGCATCAACAGCAGCAAAAAAGGCCTCGAGGCTACCGGCCGGTGCAAGGAGTTCCGGCTTTGTGGGTGTAGCGGTTTGCGGCATAAGGGGCTTGTCTCCTGGAGAATATAAGTCACGCTACCATTAACACAGAGACTGTTGCGGATGCAGCTGTTTTTCCTTCTGCAGGTTGTCCACAACTGTTTCAGTGGCCGGGCTCAAATCGCCAAAAAAGAATGTTTCAGACTCCGGTATAGCGATCTAACTTATTGTTTCCTAGGCGAGATTATGTTCTACTGCGCCATTAATGATGTGCTGAAATCTTCCAAGGAGAGAGACGATGAAACGAAAATTGACGGCAATTCTGTTTGCGGCCTTGTTGTTACTACCCGGTTCGGTTCTGGCCAACGATCCTATGGCCGAATGGCAGCCAAAATTTGACCCGGGCACAGCAAAGCACACCTATCTGCTCTCCTGTGTCGGCCATCCGGCGATAGAAGGGGTCCGGGTTGGTTTCCGCATCCGTGACCGGGTGTGGGAAGAGACGAACGGCCGCCTGTTTGTTGATTATCGTCCCATGTCCCAGCTTGGTGGCGAAATGGACGTGATCGGTAAGCTGAGAATGGGTGCCATCCATGGCATGATGAGCTCTTCGGTAGCGGCGCCCAACGTGTCACCACGGCTGGGACTGGTGAATCTGCCATTCCTTGTCGGCAGCTTTGATCAACTGCAGCAGTTTCGTAATGATGCCGAACTGTTCGAAGAGTATGGCGCCGAGGCGTTGCGCTCCGGCATCCGCGTTGCCGACTTTACCGCCTATGGTGGTTACGGCTGGGCGACCCGCACCCCGGTGACCAGTCTGGAGGACGCCAAGGGCGTGATTTTTCGAATTGCCCAGGCGCCGGTCAACATTGATATGTACCGTGCCTGGGGATTACAGTTCACGGTGATGCCCTGGCCCGATGTGCCCCAGGCTTTACAGACCGGGGTTATCACCGGTCTTGACCATACCCCGACGGTAACCGGTACCGCTAACTTTTTTAATACCGCCAAACACTACACCCAGATTGACTATGCCCAGGGTCTCTACATCCATTTGATCAACGAGCGCTGGCTGCAGCGTTTACCGGAGGACTTGCGCGAAACTCTGCTGCGCATTATCGCTGAGGAAAGCCACAAGGCACGGCTCGCCGGTCAGGAGCAGGATCAGCGCGAAATGGCCAAGGCCCGAGCCGCGGGGGTGTCTTTCTATCGCTTGCCGGAGCAGGATCTGGCGGCAATGAAACGCCAGGTTGAGCCGGTGATCAAACAGTGGGAGGATCGGATCGGTGCTGATTTGCTGAAACAGGTACAGCAGCGTCTGAAGCACTAATTCCCGGAAATGACAACTGAAAAGGGCCCCTTCGGAACAAACTGTCCGAAGGGGCCCTTGATCTATCAGAGCGTTGCTCATGTCATGAGCAACGCTTATTCCATCTTGCCAACCGGATAACCGGCACCTTTCCAGGCAAACACGCCCCCCGGATAGCGAAAAATATTGTTGAACCCGAGTTTTTTGGCCCAGATCGCTCCGTTGTGGCTACGGGTGCAGGCGACAAAGCCGCAATAAATGACGATCAGTCGATCCTTGTCCGAGCCCAGGAGGGCTTCAAATTCTTCCTGAGTTTTGCCGGCGGTTTCGTTGTTGTCCCATTCGTTCATGTCGGGAATGGGAAACAGGAATTGGACCGCGCCGGGAACATGAGCCTTTTTGTAGCTGTCTTCAAAGGGCATGGTATCGATGATGAGCATATTTCGACCCTCATCCTGCCACTGTTTCAACTCGGCAGTACTGACAACGTCGTAACCCCCATGTTGAACTTCCCGAGTCAGTTTAACTGCCTGTTTTTCAATTTTCACTTCTTTTTCAAATTTATTTTCAAAAAAACTGTAAGCCGGGGCACAAAACACAAGAGCTGTGAAAATCAGGGACAACAGGATAGCAAAGCGTTTAACAAACATTTTTTTCCTCCTTGTGAGCTTGTCGTCGCGGCCACCAGGGCTGAGGCGACATCTGGTTAGAAAAGCGCCACAGGTAGAGATACCCGATGGTCAGCAACAATAGAAGATCGCGATAAAGAGCAACGCGTAAATTATGGAAGGCATCCGCTTCAGGATCTTCCGGGCCAAAACAACCGCAATCAATATCCAAACCAAGAACAATTCCATAGCCAAGAACGGCGATGAATAACAGCGTCATGAGCGTAATTGCCGTTAATGCACCGGTTTTTTCAAATAACAGGCCGATGGCGAAGACGATCTCCGCTGCAATCAGGATAATGGCGGCCATGCCCGTCAAAATGTCTGGGACCAGCCCATATGCACCGATAATGGTTGCAAAATCAGCAGGATGCATGGCTTTGGTCAGGCCCGACCAGAGAAAAACTCCTGCTGTGATCAGTCTGAAGAGGTGGTAAAGACATCGGGCCGGTATTGAGGTAAGCAGCATCGTGGCTGATCCTGGCGACTTATAAATGTGCAATGCCCTCCTTCTCTCAGGCTCAGGTTCGTTTCTGAATGAAAAACTTGCCTGCATAAAGCCTTACTAACAAACCAAAAGAAATAACACGGTATTTTTTGTGCCATTGAGCCGATGAATAGTCCGAATATCGATATGAAGTCAAACAGATAATATCTATTCTGTGAATGTAATGTATCGGTAAAAATGATAGCTATGATTTTGTTATAGAAGATCAAACTGAAGAACACATCAGAAAGAAAGGTGATTGTTCTTGACCAGAGAGTGGTTCAGATGTATATAGACAACTGCCAAGTTATTGAATTTACTAGTATTTAACTTTTGTTTATGTAGATCAAACCCTGTTTGATCATATTTATTTCTTTATTCGGGAGGTTTGACTGTGAAAAAGATGATCTTTTTGACTGCTCTTATGCTGTTTGGTCTGGTGACTCAGGGCCTCACCAATGATGATCCGCTGGCAAGTTGGCAGCCCAAGTTTGATCCCAGCGGAGCAACGTACACCTACATTCTGTCGAATATCTCGCATCCGGTCATCGAAGGGGTTGCTGCCGGCTATCACATCCGCGATGCGGTATGGGAGCGCACCAATGGTCAGATCTATGTCGACTATCGGCCCCTGGCACAGTTGGGGGGAGAACGTGATGTGATCAGCAAGCTGCGCCTTGGCGCTGTCCATGGCATGCTCAGTTCATCGGTTGCAGCGGCCAATGTGGCCGACACCCTGGGGATTGTCAATCTGCCCTATGTTGTTGACACCTTTGACAAGCTCGATACCTTCAGGTCGGACCCGGAAATCTGGCAACCCTTTGCCGACAGCGCTCTGGCCGGTGGCATTTATGTTGCCGATATTACCAACTATGGTCCTTATGGCTGGGCCACCACGGTGCCGGTCGACAGCCTTGAGGCCGCCAAAAATGTCAATTTCCGTATCGCTGAAGCACCGGTCAATACCGATGCTTATCGCGCATGGGGGCTGAAATTCACGGTCATGCCCTGGCCTGATGTGCCTCAGGCCCTGCAGACCGGGGTGATTACCGGTCTGGATCACACTGCCATCGTCTGCAATATTACCAAAAAGTTTACCGTCGCCAAGCATTTCACCGAGCTGAACTACGCTCAGGGGCTGTTCGTTCACCTGGTTAATAAGCGCTGGCTCGACCGCTTGCCGGAGGATCTGCGTACTATTTTCCTTGAAGTGGTCACGGAGGAAAGCGCAAAATCGCGTGAAGCAACGCGCCGTCAACATGAGGAACAACTTGCGGCTGCTCAGGCGGCCGGGGTAAAGATTCACCAATTATCAGAAGCTGATCTGAATCAGTTGAAAAACCTGTCCGAGCCGATTTTAGAGCGCTGGAGTGAGCGTATCGGTGTCGACTACCTTGAGTTGGTACGGGCAAAGCTTGGCAGTTAGAGATAATCTCTGTATAATCGGCTCGCCATGACGGGGCCGGAGAGGATCCCTCTCCGGCCCCGTTTTTTTGTTGGTGAGTGGTAAGGAGGGGTTGTTATTGCTCCGGCGCTTAAAGATTGAAACAAGGGGCGGAGTATCCCCGACCAGGGCGCTGAAACCCTGCATCTACACCAACGCAGAATTCCGATATTTTCACACCGGGGCAATAACGCGAGACTGAGATGGAGCCAGACACGGACGATGCTGAAAAAAATCTTTAAAAAAATCGATCGGATCTCTTTGTTTGTTGAAGAATGGTCCTTGTTTATTGCGGTCAGTGCAGCCCTGTTGGCGGCCATGGCCAATGTCATCCTGCGTAAGAGCGGGGGGGATATCAATATCTTCTGGTCAGATGAAGTGGTGCGTAAGGTCATCTTCTTTTCTACTTATATTGGTGCGGTGACGGCGATCCGCAGCCGGTCGCTGATCCGTATTGACGCCTTGCCGCAGATCTTTCCGGTACTCAAACGTCCTCTGACATTGATTTCACACATTGCAGTGCTGTTTTTTGCCGGGGTGATGGTCAAACTGGGGTGGACCATGACGGCGATGATGTATCAGGATCAATTTGCCCGTACCAGTACATTGCAGATTCCTGAATGGTATTTTTATGCGGTGTTGCCGGTCATGGGGGTAATGATGTTTTTTCGGACCCTGGTGGTTATGGTCGAAGACTGGCGTGGTATCCAGGATATGACCGGGGATAAATGACATGGAAATGAGTTACCTGCTAATTCTCGCCCTGTTGCTCGGTTGTCTGGCCGCTACCGTACCGGTGTTCATGGCGTTGTTTTTTACCGGCACTTTCGGCCTGGTATTTCTTCTCGGCATCGATCCCCGTATCGTTATTGAGGTGTTGTATCGCAGCATGGACAAGTTTGCCCTGGTCGTGGTCATGTTTTTTGTTCTCTGCGGCAATATCATGACGACCGGAACCATTGTCAAAAAACTGATCAATACCGCCAATGTGCTGGTCGGCTTTTTGCCCGGCGGGCTGGCCATGGCAGGAATTCTTGCCTGTGGTTTTTTTGGTGCTATCTCCGGCTCGACGGTGGCGACGGTGGTGGCCATTGGTGGGTTCATGATTCCGGCGCTGGTCAAGAACAACTATGATGAAAAGTTCTCTGTCGGGGTAATGACCACAGCGCCGATCCTCGGCGTGATTATCCCCCCTTCCATCGCCATGATCCTCTACGCCATGGTCAGTAATGACCCTTTGGAAGCCCTGTTTCTGACCGGCTTTATCCCCGGATTGTTGATTATGGTAGCCATGAGTCTCTACGCCTATATTGTTTGCAAGAAACAGGGCCTGCAGACCACTCAACGACCGACCTTTAAAGAGGCGGCCAAGGTCATCCGTGAGGGTATCTGGGCATTGCTGTTGCCGGTGCTGATTTTCGGCGGCATTTACTCTGGTCTTTTTACCGCCAATGAAGCGGCAGTGGTGGCTTGTTTTTACGCCTTCTTTGTCGAGATTGTCATCCACCGTGATCTGAAGTTACGCGATGTCAAGCGCGTCGTGGTCTCCTCAGCGGTAACCTCGGCCACTCTGCTGATCATTGTTGCCGGTGCGTCGGTGTTTGGTGAATACCTCACCTTTGAGCAGATCCCCAACAAGATAGCCAATGCTGTGGTCAGCAGCATCGATTCACCCTGGGTGTTTCTGCTGGCAGTCAATATCCTGTTGCTGGTCATTGGCATGTTCATGGATATTATTTCCGCCACTCTGATCCTGACGCCTATTTTTCTGCCCTTATTGAGTCAGTTCGGTATCGATACCATGCACTTCGGTCTGTTGATGACCATCAACCTGGGGATCGGTTACTGTACGCCGCCATTGGGAGTCAGCCTCTACATCGCCGGAGCGACGGTCAACCGGGATCTGGTCTATGTGTCGAAGGCGGTCATGCCTTTCTTGTTGATTCAGATGGCCATTTTGCTGCTACTGACGTTCTGGCCCGACCTGGTACTGTTTCTGCCGCGTCTGGTATATGGCTGATCACGCAAAAACTCAGCAAGAAAAAATCACAATTTCAAAAACAGGAGTATCGCTGATGAACAGAACCGCTACCAAAAGCATGTTGATTGCCGCAATGGTGCTGTTGATTTGTCTGCCGGCGGTGGCCAAGGAAAATCCGGCGGTGGCACACAGCCTTGAGGAGTATCTGCTCAGCTATGATTATGATGCGCGCCGCGAGATGAAAGCCAACAGCCTGTTTCTCATCGACCATCTGATGGACGAAGAGGTGGTGCTGTTGGACATCCGTTTTGCCGAAGAACAGCAGGCCTGGAATTTTAATTTTGCCTCACACATCCCCTTGAATGAACTGCCTTTGAGACTTGATGAGTTACCGAGGGATAAGTTGATCATTACCGCCTGCCCCCACAAGGATCGGGCCATCCTTGCCATGGCATATCTGCGTACCCAAGGGTACCAGGCACGCTATCTGGAAGATGGCCTGATCGGTCTGGCAGAAAATCTGCGCGGGGATGATGCCCGTATGCTGATGCAGTTTTTACCGGTAGAAAAGCTTCAATAACAATACCGTGACTGCTGTTGGTATGGTGACAACGGCACATCTGACACGCGAACTGCAACAGAGGAGAGACTGATGACGCCGCAGATACTGGTTCCGATTAATGATTCAGCAACCACAAGCAAAACTATCGATGACATTATCAGCAATCGCGAGAGGTTTGGTGCCCGTCTGGTGCTGCTGCATGTGATCAACGATCAGCTGGCCTATCGGATGATCCCCGATTTTCAGATTGAGATGGTGCGGGAAAATGCCATGAAGGCTGCTACCGAGCGGATGGAAAAGTTGGCCGACCAGTTGCGCGCCGCCGGTCTGGAGATTGAGCTGCGGATTGAATTCGGTATGCCGCGGCGACTGATTCCGCAGATCGCCAATAATGAAGATTTTCAACTGCTGGTGCTGGGACGCCGTAGTGGCCGTGGCGAGATTCGTGATGTGCTGTTTGGTTCCGTTGCCAACTATGTGTTGCACAATGTGCGTTGTCCGGTCCTGCTGTTCTGATCCCTTGGTTGCTCCAGTACCGGTTCTTAATCAAACTGTGACTTGAACTCGTCAAACTGACTGAAAATACTGATAATCTCTTCCTGCAAACGGGAAATCTCCTGCTCCAGCAGGGAAACCTTCCCCTCCAGGTGAGTAAGACGATCAGCGCTCGAGACATGCCCTCCTTCTCCTGATTCCGGAATGGCTCCTTGGGTCACCCCTTCAGCCCCGGTCTCAATGCGCAATAGATCAATATAACGACAGTCTTTGCGACCGGGCTGGCGGGGTAGCTGCGCGACCAGGGGTGGCTCAACGCTACTCAGGGTGGTAAGCACGGCTTCCACTTCGGCGAGGCCAGCAAAGGCATGCATCCGTTCACAGCGGGTGCGGATTTCACCAACCGTTTGGGCTCCTCGCAGCAGCAGGATCGCCAGCACCGCGAGTTCTCTGCGATCCAGGTGCAAGGTTCCCTCAAGATGATGACAATAGCGCAGGGTGCGTACCCCTTCAGCGGAGCGATAAATCAGTTGCCGGCGGCGTAGATCGTCGAGCCCTTGGGCGACCTCTTCTTCAGTCAGTGCCATAACCGGATCACGATTCGATTTCTGGTTGCAGGCATTGGTCAGGGCGTTGAGACTTAACGGGTAATATTCCGGCGTTGCCAGCTCTTTTTCGACCAGAGCGCCGAGAATGCGGATTTCAATGGGGGAGAGTTGTTGGTACATGGATGTTCTTTCTCATCGGCGGACAGATTGTTGGGATCATAGACCGGGTTGATAACAGCATAAACGGCCTGGTGTTGGCAACTGTTGAATGCTATCATTGAAAAACTGAATCAGAGAGTTGTTGCCCTTAGATTTTTCTTTGACAATTAGCTCGATGTCTTTGTCCTTGGTAACAGGATGTGGCAATGCCTTATTTGGGCACAACCGCCCCCCGGCGACCTCATTCTGTCGCGACGCCGACTTCCATTACAATCTGCTCATCTTCCTCCGACGTCACCACCTTGGGCTCCGTAAGGCGCACGCGGTCGGGCTCAACACCGGCAGCCTCCTGCGAATCCGCACCTTTTTGGAGAAGGGCCTCCTGCACGGCCGCGGCTCGCGCTTTTCCGAGAGCGGCCAGATTTGCGGTGCTGATGTTTTGCGCAGCGATCACCCGCTCTGCCAGGTGGTTGCGGTAGGCGACGGCATCAAACTGCGGATAGCCCTCGGGCACCTCCTCTTCGCTGCGTGTGAACTGCTGCCGGACATCTTTGAGGCTGGCCTCCGGGTAGAGGCGAACGAACATCCCGCGCACCACATCTTCCGTGGCTTCTGCCGTAAGGCTCGGTGAAGACGCGTCACGGTCCTTCTCGCGGAGACGCTCGGCCAGCGCCTCGAGCGCCTTGCGTCGCTGTAGAGCCGGGCGGTCCAACTCCTGATGATATGGTCCGGGGAGCTCGAGCACCAGTTCCGGGCGGTCCGCCAGGGCTTCCCGCAGCAGCTTGACGCGTTCCCTCTGCGGCGGCGTCAGGTCGCTGCGGCCCGGAGTGAAAGCGAGCCGACCCAAATCCTCGTCATCGGCGCCAACCAGACCAGCCAGGAAGCGGAAGGGTGAACTGACCGCGTAGGTGATTGCATCGACCAGTGCCTTGCGGATCGCCCCGCCGAGTTGGAATTCCGGGCTGCCGACCTCGCCCGTGACGGGGATTTCCATATCAATCACGCCTTCGCTGTTCTTGAGCAACGCTACCGCGAGCCGCAACGGCAGATCCATTGCATCGGGGTGCTCGACCGTCTCGCCCAGCTCCAGATCATGTAAGAGGATCTTATTGCGCCCCTCGAGGTGAGCGCCGGAGATCGTATAGCTAAGATCGAGATCCATCCGGCCGGCCGCGATCCGGCGGCCGACAAAGTCAACCGTGTATGGCGAGTAGTGTGGTACTTCCAGGTTGCGGAAGGTCAGTTCAAGGCTGGTCTCGCGCATCGGCTCCCAGGCATCGAAAGTGCCGTTGATCCGAGCCAGGCCATAGTCGTCTACCTGGCCCTCCACGTTTACCCGGGCAGGCTCGTCTGTGTCCGAAGCCAGCGTGGACAATGTGCCCTTGAGGTCATGGATGCGGACAGAGAACGGCAGCGGCAGCGAGCGGTCAGCGAACTGTACATCGCCGTCAGACAGAATGACCTCCGCAACACTGACGTTGAACGGCGCAGCCGGTTCGTTCTCGGTCTTCGCCGGGGTATCTTCATCTTCGCTGATTGGCCGATCCACCAGCAGACGACCAATATTGGTGCTCTG
Source organism: uncultured Geobacteraceae bacterium (assembly GCA_964565445.1). Lineage (GTDB taxonomy): Bacteria > Desulfobacterota > Desulfuromonadia > Desulfuromonadales > Geopsychrobacteraceae > Pelovirga. The sequence continues at coordinate 2,991 of CAZMFD010000050.1, read as the reverse complement.
GTCCTCGTGGATCAGTATCTGTCCGGTCGGCGCGTTGATCGACACAGGCGAGATCTCGATGCGGCGGTGGCCGAGGTTGAGATCGACGTCTTCGATCCTCACCGCCCCCCAGCCTAGAACTGCCTCGTCGCCGGACTCCGGCACGAGGCTCAGGGCATCGATGCCGACGCCCCCGCGATAAACCAGGAGATCCTGCCCACCGACCGAGAGCTGGCCTTGAACGCTCGCGCTGCCGCTTTCAACGGCCACACGCACGAACTCCTGCAGGTAGGGTTCGGCCGGAGCGAAGGCTAGTGCGTTGACATGTAATTCGCCGTCAAGTTCGAAGGCCGGCGACAGCTGCATACTCCCATCGAATTGAAGTTCACCTCCGGCCGCGGATTGCGCCGTGAGCTGAATCGGAAAATGCCGGCTTTCGTGCAGTCTGGCGTTCTCCAGGGAAGCCCGGACGTCGCGCAGCTCAAATTCGGCGGATGCTGTTTCGTGCAAATGATCGACGAAGTGCAGCACGGCCGAAGACAGGCTCAGCTGGTGTATTAAAACGCTGGGAATGCCGCTGTCCTTAGCTGCGGACAGCTCCGCTGTAGCGCCGGACTCCCCCGTCTCCTTGCCTGCTAACCGTGTTAACCGTGTCTCACCCGATGCGAAGCGCTCCTCCCGGACCACCAAGCCGTCGAGGCTTATCTCTTGAAAGGTCCAGGCCCGCTCCCACAGGCTGGCCAGGGTGAAGTTCACCAGCAACTGCTCGAAGCTGACGAGCTTGTGACCGCCGTGATCGGTCAGGACTAGGTCTGTGATTTCCAGGCTGAAAGTATAGGGATTGAAGTTGATATGGCCGATGCTGAGCTGATGCTCGAGATCCTCCTGTATAGTATCCGTCACGATCTTTCCGGTGACCCAGGGCACAATAAAAAAGCCGGTGATCGTATAGAGGGAAACGAGCACGAGGACCCAGAAGCGTACCCTGCGGACGCTGATCCAGTGACTGCGAAGGTATGACCAGAATTGTGAAGTGAATTGACGACTCATGTGAAGAGCTCCCGGTTCTTGTCGTTGCTGAACGATATCGAAGTAGTCACTCCGAGTGGGTACCCGATTGAGAGTTTGCTGCGGATAGAGGCGAAAATCCCCTGTCAAAGGCTTCTAACATCACCAGCGGCGCGAAACACCGTAGGGTGATTACCATCGTTAGCTGCTGGCATTTATTTCGTGAGGTATCCCAACAGTGTGCCCGGATCAGCCTTCCTGTACGCCCTTGGTAATGCGATCGCCGACCTCTTTGTCAATGCTGCGCCAATATCCTAATGCACGCTCCAACACTGATTCGGACACGCCTTGCTTAAGGTGACCAACAACGTTAGACACCAGGCGATCCCGCTGCGTCTCATCCATGATCTCCCGCACCAGGGCACCGGGCTGGCCGAAGTCATCGTCGTCTTTTCGCAGGGTGTGGGCCGCACGGATAAACTCGCCGCTGGCATTCCAGATGGTCTGTTCGGGGTAGTTCTCGGAATTGGCCTTGGGGCCGCCTTTGGAGTTTGGCGCATAGACCGGATCGCAGACGTTCTCCATCCGCATTCTACCGCCTTTGCTGTAGCTGTGTACCGGGCACTTCGGCCGGTTGACTGGGATTTGTTTGTAGTTAACACCCAGGCGTGCCCGGTGGGCATCCGCGTAGGAAATCAGGCGGGCCAGCAGCATTTTGTCCGGGCTCGGACCGATCCCGGGGACAAAGCTGTTAGGTTCAAAGGCAGCCTGTTCGATCTCCGTGTGAAAATCGCTGGGATTCCGGTTCAGTGTCAACCGACCAACCTCATGCAGGGGATAATCGCCGTGGGGCCAGACCTTGGTAAGGTCGAAGGGGTTGAAACGGTAGGTCTCGGCTTCAGCAAAAGGCATAATCTGCACTTTGAGTGTCCAGCTGGGATAGTCTTCACGCCTGATCGCATCCGAAAGGTCGCGGCGGTGGTAGTCGGCATCCTGACCGGCAATGCGGGCGGCCTCCTCTTCGGGGATAAACTCGATGCCCTGGTCGGTCTTGAAGTGATATTTTACCCAGAAGCGCTCTCCTTTGGGGTTGACCCACATATAGGTGTGACTTGTGTAGCCGTTCATATGCCGATAGCTCCGGGGAACGCCGCGATCGCTCATCAGGATAGTGACCTGATGGGCGGTTTCAGGAGACAGGGTCCAGAAGTCCCACTGCATGTCGTGATCGCGCAGACCGTTGTCCGCACGACGCTTCTGCGAATGAATGAAGTGCTGGAACTTCATGGGATCGCGCACGAAGAACACTGGAGTGTTATTCCCGACCATGTCATAGTTGCCTATAGTGGTGTAGAATTTGAGCGCAAAGCCACGTACGTCCCTCCAGGTATCAGGACTACCGCTCTCCCCGGCCACTGTGGAAAAACGTGCCAGCACGTCAGTCTTTGCGCCCGGTTGGAAAAGGTTTGCCTTGGTGTAGGGACTGACATCATGAGTTACCTCGAAATGGCCAAATGCTCCCGAGCCCTTCGCATGGGGCTGGCGGTCCGGAATCATCTCCCGGTTGAAGTTGGCCATCTGTTCTACGAGGTAGTGGTCCTGCAGTAGGATGGGACCATCGGCTCCCACGGTAAGAGAAAACTCATCACTGGATACGGGAATACCTGCATCGTTGGTTGTGGGGTTGCTGTCCTCATCTTTCATCATAATAGCTCCTTTCTTTTTTATGGGCTGCTTGTCAATAATGTGACGGACAGGCTAAGGGATCACTGATAACCGCCGACGTCGCACCGTTTTAATTTGAAAGAATACTGTATGCTCATCTCCCGGCTTTTTTGTCGGGTCGATCAGGTGGTTAAGCCGCTTTTGCCAAAACAGATTCGATTAACAATGAAAAAAATTGCCTATCTGGTTCAATAATTGCTTTTAAGAATTCGTTATTGATTACGACCTCACTATCATTCATACCAAGAGTTTCATTGTATAAGGAGCCATAATCAGGAG
>CAZMFD010000049.1:4190-20992 GCA_964565445.1 uncultured Geobacteraceae bacterium | reverse complement strand
TGGACCGTAAGGGCAGGCCCCAGTGCCTGCCATGAGCGACCAATAACCGATGCAACCACAGGAGCAGCTATGAGCGTCACTCAACACGACCTTGCCGCCGGTCTGCAAAGGCTGGATCGCACCCCGTCCGAGCTGATTGACTGGTGTACGCAGCTGCCCCTGTGCAATGGGGAACGTCTGGCTACAAACCTGCGCCTGCTCGATGATCATTTGTCAGATCGCGACCTGTTAGCCGCCACCCTTGCCGATGCGTTGCCGGCCGCCGACCCGGACGCCGCTCTGAATAATCTTGAACGGCTTTTCGACATCCTTGAGCCCCAGGCGTTACTTAAGGTCGTTATTAATCCAGATCGGCGCCGACAATTGTTGACCCTGCTTGGTGGGTCACCTTTTCTTACCGGCATTCTGTGTCGACATCATCAGTATTTTACCTATCTGTTTGCCGCCGCCGCCATCGACACCTGCCATGGTGAAGCCGGTATGCTCGCCGACTTACGCGAACTGATTGCCATTGATGCCGACTTCTCTCAACTTCAAGCCGCTTTGCGGCGCTACAAGGCCAAGCAGGTGTTGCGGATTGCTGCCCGCGATTTGTGTGGTCTGGCAACCCTGGAAGAGGTAATGGCTGAACTCTCCGATCTGGCGGCAGCGGCGCTGCAGCGTGCCTATGAGGTCTGTAGTCAGCAATTACAGGCCGAGTATGGAAAACCATTGCAGCGGGATGCTCTTGGTCAAAGCTCGGAAGCCGCCATGACAATTCTCGGGATGGGCAAGTTCGGTGGTCGTGAGTTGAATTTTTCTTCCGATATTGACCTGATCTACTGCTATTCATCGACCCATGGTGAAACCCGTGGTGGCCGGCGAGACGAGCAGATCAGCCTGCACCGCTACTTTGTCAAGTTGGCGGAAATGGTCACCCGTGCTCTCCATCAGGTGACCGAAGATGGCTTTGTCTTTCGGGTCGATACCCGTCTGCGCCCGGAAGGGAACAGCGGTGATCTGGTTGTGTCTCTTGACGGTGCTGAGATTTATTATGAATCCTGGGGCCAGAGCTGGGAGCGCGCGGCGATGCTCAAGGCGCGCCCGGTCGCCGGTTCTATCCCTGTCGGTAATGAGCTGCTCAAGCGTCTTAAACCCTTTATTTTCAGACGTCATCTTGATTTCGGCATGATCGAGGACATCAAGGTGATGAAGCAGAAGATTAACGCCAGCCTCGACCGCCGCCAGCACGAGCAGCTTAACCTCAAACTCGGGCAGGGGGGGATTCGAGAAATTGAATTCTTCATTCAGGCCCTGCAACTGGTCAATGCCGGTTCGCGCCCGCAGCTGCAGCAGCGCAACTCCCTTAAAACCATTCAACTGCTGGCACAAGAGGAGATGATCAGCACAGCTGAAGCGCAGAGTCTGGCGGAGGCTTATCGATTTTTGCGTACTGTTGAGCACCGGATCCAGATGGTGCAGGAACAGCAGACCCATTCGTTGCCCGAGGATGAGCATTCCTTGACCATTCTGGCGCGCCGCTGTGGCTGTGCCGATGCTGCAGCTTTCAAGGGCGAGCTCGACCATCATCGACAAGTGGTTCACGGGGTCTTTCGCGAGTTGTTTCATTCAGCCGATGTCGATGTGGTTCCGATACGTCCGGAGGTTGGAGTCATTCTGGCCATCGACTCGGATTCTGATCTGGTTAAAGACCTGCTCGAAGAAAGGGGCTTTGTCAACCCCGATGCCGCTTATGAAACCCTGAATCTGCTCCGGGGTGACAGCCCTTCGCGGCGGATGACACGGCGCTCGCGCCGTTGTCTGGAAAAACTGGCGCCCCTGCTGCTTGGTGAGATTCTCGATTGTGCTAACCCCGATCAGGCCTTGAATAACCTGGACGCTTTTCTTGACAGTATTCGCGCGCGCAGCAATTTTTTCTCGCTGTTGGTAGAAAATCCGCCGATTGCCAAGTTACTGATCGCGCTGTTCGGCTCCAGCCAGCTGTTGTCGCGTATCTTTATTCAGCGTCCCGAATTGCTTGATGCCCTGGTGTTTGATTCCTACGGCACCCAGAGTAAAACCCGAGAGCAGATGGAAGAAGAACTGGGCGAACAGTTGGCGCAGGAAGAAGATTTTGAATGGCGTCTCGATACCCTACGGCGTTTTCGCAACGAAGAGTTTTTACGGATTGCTCTCAATGATCTCCATGGTTTTATTGAACAGGAGGATATTGCCCGGCAGTTATCCCTGTTAGCTGAGGTGTGTCTGGAACATGCTACGCGAATGGCGCGCCAGGAACTGGTCGTCCGCTTTGGTGCTCCGTTCAGAGGGGATACGGCGCAGTCCGGGCTTAAGAGCGAGTTTTCCGTTATCGGGATGGGGAAGCTTGGAGGCTATGAGCTGAATTATCATTCTGACCTCGATATTATTTTTATTTACCAGGAAGAAGGGCAGACACAGGCGGTTAATGAAACCGATCCGGAGCGATTTCGCTCGATCAGTAATCATGAGTATTTTGCTAAATTGGCACAGCGTATCATTACCACTCTCTCCCTGGTGACGCGCGAAGGATTTGTCTATAAAATCGACACGCGCCTGCGCCCCTCCGGTAATCAGGGGCCTCTGGTCACCAGCTTAAGTGCCTTTAAGCGCTATCATCAGGAGTCCGCTCAACCCTGGGAGCGGCAGGCCCTGACCAAAGCCAGAGCGGTGACCGGAGCGGCTGATTTTATTCAATCGGTACAAACAACCATTAATGAACTGGCTTTTAAACGGCCACTCCCTGACAATCTGCAGGCCGAGATCTATCGGCTACGGCGCCGCATGGAGCAGGAGATCGCCCGCGAAAGTGATGATCTGCTCAATATTAAAACCGGCCGGGGTGGCATGGTTGATGTTGAATTTATTGCACAATTTCTTCAATTGCGGCATGCTGGCGAGGTTGCTGGGCTAAGGATCCAAAATACCATTAACTTGCTGGAAATTCTTGCCGCTGAAGAACTGCTAGCGCAGGGTGATGCCGACTGTCTGGTTTCCGGTTATAAATTTCTGCGCCAATTGGAAAACAAATTACGTTTGTTGTATGACCAGTCGATCAACGAACTGTCCATGCGGGGCAAGGAGTTTCGCAGGGTCGCAAAAAGCCTTGGTTATGGGGGCGCAGACGTCAAGCCGGAGCAGGCCTTCATCGATGATTATCGCAGGATCACCGAAGAGATCCGCCGGCGAATGGAGTTTTATCTTAACCCCCAGGGGACATCGTAAAAAAACAAGGAAGCTGATTTATGGGTAAGAACATTCTGATTATTGACGATGATCGTGACTTAAGGGATTTTTTGCAGCAAGCCCTTACGGCCGCAGGGTTTCACGTCGAAAGCGTTGATCGTGGCGCTCTGGGATTGCGCAAGCTGCTCAGCGATGATGTTGATCTGGTTCTGATCGATATTAATATGCCGGAGATTTCCGGCCCGAATATCTGTCAGGCTTTGCGTAAGCACGATAAAACCCGTGACTTGCCGGTGGTCATGATTACCACGACCTTTCACAGTCCGGAACAGATCAAAGCGGCTAAAGAGGAGTATGGTGCCGATGATTTCCTCTTCAAACCCTTTACCGGTATGGATCTGCAACGCCTGCTTGAGCGGGTATTCAAACCCGGCAAAAAAAACGGCGGCGTCCTTGAAAACAAAGTCCTGCCGTTATCTGAATTTACCATACCGACGCAGTTGCATCGACTTTATGTCGATAAGGTGACAGGATTGTTGCATCTGCATCATGGCAAGGCCAAAAAGGTTATTTATATAAAAGATGGTTATCCGGTGTTCGCTCGCTCCAATGTCCTTGGTGAGTGCCTCGGGCGGATGCTGGTGCGTGAGGGCACCATCACCCAGGTTGATTGTGACCAATCGGTTGAGATCAGTAAAGAAAGTGGGCGCCTGCAGGGAACAGTGCTGATTCAGATGGGTCTGTTGACCCCGCAGGATCTCAAGGCGGTATTGGAGCGGCAAGTGACAGAAAAGCTGCTTTCAACCTTCGCCTGGCGGAGTGGAACCCTGCATTTTGAGCCCGGGAAGAACTTCAAAAAAGGGGTAACCCAGATCCCCCTGTCCCCCGCTTCATTGATTTTACAGGGGATCAACCGTTACTGGACGATCAAGCAGATCGACGAATTCCTTTACCCTTTTGCCGCTGATTATCTCTGCCAGGCGACCAACCCCAAGTATCGTTTTCAGGATATCGATCTCGGCAAACGTGGTCTGGCCGTGTTGAAAAGCTGTCAGGGACAGAAACGCCTGCAGGACATCCTTGAGCAGCATCCCCTGGCCCACCGCGAAGTGCAAAAGCTCATTGCGGCCCTGTTGATTTCGGAGATGCTTGAGCGCCACGCGACGCCGCAGCAAGGGTTGGTCGATGACCACGCTGATGAAGAGATTGCTCAGGTAGATGACAAATTGCGGCGCAAGATCCTTGGTGATTACCAGCGGATCATGGATGCCGACTATTTTGATGCCCTGGGAATAGAGCGTAAGAGTGATTCGGGGGCGATTCGCCGGGCCTACTACAAAATGGCCAAGGAGTATCACCCTGACCGCTTCCTTGGCAGTAGCCTCTCCCGCGAGATGAGTGCCAAGGTCAGCGAAATGTTTCAGTATATTACCCAGGCCTATACCGTACTCAGTGATCCGACAACCCGTACTGATTATCTGGACGAGCTGATCAGCGGCCCCAAAAAGAAGCTCGACATCAACCAGGTCATTGAAGCTGAAGCCGCTTATCAGGAGGGGTTAGCGCTGCTCAAGGTGCGCCGTTTTGCCACTGCCGCTAAAGCGCTGAAAAAAGCCGTCGAGTTCAGTCCCGAAGAGCCGGAGTACATGACCAGTTTTGCCTGGGCCTTGTTCAAGTCCGCGCCGGAAAAGACCGAAACCCGTAATCAGGCCATGGAGATTCTCCTGGCCTCCCGCGAACTCAACCCCGGCTCTTATCAGACCCATCTATATCTTGGCCATGTCTATCAGGCCCAGGGCAAGGAACGGCAGGCTGAGAAATCCTTTGAAGTGGCGGTGCAGGCTAATCCCGATTGTACTGAAGCGCTGCGCGAATTGCGCCTGATCAACCTGCGGCGCGAGCAGACCACCCAGCATAAAGGGTTGTTCTCCGGTTTCGGTAAAAGAGACAAGTAACTTAGTGCCCCGCAACTTATAAAATGTCGCAACGATTGCGCTGGATTTTATGAGTTGCAGGGTACTAGCCAAGCAGGTGACGGTGGTCGACATTTCCCATGGCGCTGAGTAGACTGTGGCGAACCTGTGGAATCTCGCTGCTCAATGCGCCAATCAGATGTTTCATCCGTTGGCGTTGTTGGTGTTGCTCCTGTTCTCCCGCCAGCGGGCAGGCACAGGAAATAATCGGGAAATCACAGCGGGCACTGTAGTCGCTGATCAACGCTTCCTCGACGTACACCAACGGGCGAATCACTGTTTGTTCACCATTGTCAGCCGGCATCTTCGGACTCATGGCCGCCAACCTTCCCGCATAAAACTGATTGAGTAACAACGTCTCAATAAAATCATCGAGATGGTGACCCAACGCGAGCTTGTTGCAGTTAAGGCGCTGCGCAACGCTGTAGAGAAAGCCCCGCCGTAAGCGAGCGCAGAAAGCACAATAGGATGACCCGGCGCGAAGTTTTTCCTCGATCACTGCAGCGCTTGCAGTTTTTTCCAGATGACAGGGAATGTTGTGGCGCTGCAGATAGTCAGCAATAAGATCGCTGCGGTAACCGGAAAATCCGGGATCAAAATTCACTGCCATCAGCTCGAAGTTCACCGGCGCCCGCTGCCGCAAATCATCGAGGATATGCAGCAGGGTCCATGAATCCTTTCCGCCTGATACCGCCACAGCAATCCGATCGCCCTCCTCAATCAGGTTGAAATCACCAATCGCTTTGCCGCAACTGCGTTTGATGCGGTTGTGAAGCTGCTCTTGTGTTTTGTCCATCTCTTTAATCCATTGATCTGAAACTGGTACCTGTAAAATCTTGGTTCGGAATTTGCTTATGAAAGTGCTTAAGTATGTCGATAAGACAGATACTTGACACCCGTTTTTATTGCCCAAGAGGTTGCCATGAGTATTGAATCCCTGAATTCCCCCGCGTTGTTTGCCTCTATGTCATTGCCGGCTTCGGCATCCGAGAAGAATCATCATTCCCAGGGCAATCAGTTCGCAGCGCTGCTGGAGCAGGCTAAGCAGAGCCAGTCCGGCGTACCAGCGACCGCTGAGCAGGCGCTGATCCAGCTCAAGGTCACGCAATTACAGATGATGCAGGGCTTGTTCTCCGATAGCGACGATGATGAACAGGAATCCCAGCCCCTGTTCGATATGACAGCAAATTCACCGTTTAGTCTGCTCGACAGTCGTAAAGGTCAATTTATTGACAAATATCGCCAAAACCTGGCGCCGTTGCAGCCGCCATCAGAGGCTGTTAGCCGTGACCAGATTGAAGGGATCATCGATCGTGTTGCCGACAAGGTGAAGCTGGCTCCGGAGCTGATCCGCGCTGTTGTCACGGTTGAAAGCTCCTACAATTCAACCGCGGTATCGCATGCCGGAGCCCAAGGGCTGATGCAGCTGATGCCGGCTACTGCCGCGGACCTGGGGGTAAAAGACAGCTTTGATCCGGTCGAAAACATCAGCGGCGGGAGCCGCTACTTAAGTCGCCTGCTCGATAAGTACGCCGGCGATCTGGACCGCACCCTGGCCGCTTACAACTGGGGGCAGGGGAATGTTGACCGTCACGGCCTGGAAAAAATGCCGCTGGAGACCCGTAATTACCTCGCCAAGGTCAAGCAGTTGCTGCAGAGCGCAAGCAATGTTTGATGGCGTCGCAACAACTCACCAACTGCTGCGTTGACGATAGGGGCGAAAATCCATCGGCTTGCCCTCGGCCAGGTTAAGCCACCCCTTGGCGACGCGATAGATCATCCAGATATAGTTGGCAAACAGAATCACATAGCCGATTAACAGCAGGTAAGTGATAATCCCTATCCCCGTCCATAACATGCCGTACCAGAAGGTCCGGATCTGCCAGCGAAAGTGCGACTCCAGCCAGGTTCCCCGAACCTCATCGCGCTTGATATAATTAAAAATAATCGCCACAAACAAGGTCACCCCGACAAAAAAAGATGCAGCCTGCAGGGCATAAATAACCGTAGTCATGGTTTTTAATGGTCGCAATGAATCGCTGCCTGAAGGACCGGGTTGCTCCGGTGAGATGATGATCGGTTCGCTTTGGGTCATGATCTGCCTTTGTCTGGTTTTACGCTGGATTGTGCGCTGTCGTCATTTTCGCCCAGCCAATGGCCGCCAAGGGCCCGGATCAGGCTGATGCGGTGGCTGATCAACTGGCGCTGGTTGCTTAATTGCTGGCTGCGGACTTCAAGTTGGGTCATTTCGCTACGTAGTAGCTCTAAGCTGTCAGTCAACCCGAGAAGATAGTCCTCCGTCCTTATTTTCAGGACTCGGTTGTTCATTGATTGCTGTTGTTCAAGAAGCTCTCCACGTCTGAAGCTGCCTTGTTCAGCCACCAGGGCCGATTCAACCTCTTCAATCGCGGTAAGGATTGCCAGCTGGCCGGCAATCTGCTTTTCATCGCGAATGGCTTGTTGCAGGTCACTTGCGGCTTTCAGGCGCCCGCCGTCGATCAATGGTTGTGTTAATCCCAGGGCCAGACTCCAGAAGGTACCGGTGACATCGCCACTCGACAGGCGGGTGAAGGAACGACCGATGTTTGCACTCAGGTCAAGACGCGGCAGGCGATCAGCCAGAGCCGCAGCCAGATCCCGATCTGCCGCTTCCAGTTCGAGCAGCGCCGCGGCAACATCGGGGCGGCGGCGCAGCAGGCTGGCGGGCAAGCCGATATCGATAATATTTGTCAGGGTCGGCAGGTCGGTGAGCTCAATCCGGATATTGCCGGGGGCCTGGCCAAGGAGTAAAGCAATAGCATTGCTGGTTTGGTGCAGGGTTGTTTCAAACTGCGGGATTTGCGCCTCCATCTGGGCCAGATTCTGCTGTGCCTGATAGAGTTCGCTGGCAGCTGCCAGCCCTGATTGATAGCGCTCGTCAATAATCCGCACCAATTCGCGATTGCGGTCACGACGGCGCTCGAGCAGGTCAAGCTGCGCGCGTTGCTCTACAGCGATAAAATAAAGTTCAGCAAGGCGCGCACTTAAACTCACCAACAGGGTGCGAACCTCCTCCTCGCCAACCAGTAAACGCAGTTCCGCCGCTGCTGTGCGCTGGCGCAACCGTTGCCACAGATCAATTTCATAGGCGGCAGCGAGGGTCAGGCGCCCTGATGTCGTCTGGTTTTCTACCCCCCCCTGGCCAACGCTCTGTTCACGGCGACCACTGGCGTTCAAGTTCAGCGCGGGAAAGAGCCCGGCTTGCGCTGTTCGTTGCCGCGCTTCAAGCTGATCCAGGCGCAAAAAAGCCTGGCGCAGATTGAGGTTGCCGGTCACCAGTTGAGCTTGCAGATCACTGAGTTGCGAATCAGCAAAATCAAGCCACCAGCCCTCAGTGACGACCGCGCCGTTAGCGGTCACAGGGATGGAATAGGTGTCGGGCACCGTCAGTTCAGCTGCCGGCGGCAGCGCCAGTGGCGAACAAGCCATCAGCACTAAACCGATCATAGTAACGATCACCAATCTCATTAAATGACTCCTTGAAAAAGAGCAATATATCATATTTGAAAAACTCACGTCCGGCAGAAAAACAGCCGGTGTGATTGTTCAACCGGGCGCTTAGGGTTTGACAATAACGACTTATATGGCGTATACAGGCGACTCTCTGGATGAAGTTGCCGGCCTGTCTTAAGCTGGTGTTGTTTGAACGATCCTCCCAAACTCAGCGAGCGCAATCCATGATAAATCTCAAGCCGGAAGTTGTTGCCCAGATCGAGCGGGTCTTAAGTTCAGTGGAAATGCTGTTGCCCCGGGCGTCGAAGGCCGTTGACTGGAAAACCTGCTATGCTGCCAACTGGCGCCGTCATTCCTTCTCCGGCTATCTTGAGCCGGTCAAGGTTACCGATACCACCCGTCTTGATCAACTGTTGGGCGTCGATGAGCAGAAGACCATCATGGTCAACAATACCCGCCAGTTTATTAAAGGCTATCCTGCCAACAATGCCCTGCTCTGGGGTTCGCGCGGCACCGGCAAGTCGTCGATTGTCAAAGCCCTGCTCAACGAATTTGCCGCAGAAGGGCTGCGGGTCATCCAGGTCGAAAAGGAAGACCTGATCTACATCGCCGAGATCTTTGCCGCTATTGAAGATCAGCCCTATCGTTACATCATGCTCTGTGACGATTTGACCTTTGAAACCGGTGAGCTCTCCTACAAGATGCTCAAGAGTGCTCTGGATGGCTCGGTCTATTCTGCACCGGAAAATGTTCTCATTTACGTTACCTCCAACCGCCGTTATCTGCTGCCTGAATACGATGGTGATCATCTGGGGGGGAAATATGTCAAGGGGGAGTTGCAGCAGAGTGAAATTCAGGAGGAAAAAAGCTCCCTGTCTGACCGTTTCGGTCTGTGGGTCGCGTTCCACGTTTTTTCCCAGGATCGTTACTTAGAAGCAGTACAACTCTGTTTCAAGCAATGGAGTGATAAGCTCGGCAAGCCGATCCCCTGGAGCGACGACGCAGAACGCGCCGCGATCAAATGGAGCCATGACAAAACCAAACGTTGCGGCCGTACCGCCTTTCAGTTTTCCAAAAACTGGGTAGGGAAATACCTGCTCAAAGGCTAAGGGGTAGTGTTCCGCTGTTTTTTGTGAAAATATGGTAATTCAGATATAAATCACGCAACTCTGGAAAAAAAAATCAGTTAAGCTTATTATGTTAACTGCAGAGGCTCCTAGCACAGCAGGTCGCTTTTCATGACAGAAGACTCCCTTCGCATGTCTTGCTTTTGATCTCCTCAACAAACCAGGAACAGTTATGCAAAAACATGTCACCATGCCGCCCGCGCAGGGCCTTTATGATCCCGCAAACGAACATGACAATTGCGGAGTCGGTTTTATCGCCAACATCAAGGGGAAAAAAAGTCACAGTATCGTCAAGCGTGGGATTGAAATTCTTTGCAATCTGACCCATCGGGGTGCGGTCGGTGCTGATTCCCTCGATGGAGATGGTGCCGGATTGATGATTCAGATGCCCGACACCTATTACCGTGAAATCTGCACCTTCGACTTGCCGACCTTGGGGAGCTATGGCGCCGGGCTGGTCTTCCTGCCCCGCGACCAGGCGCGCAGTGAGGGCTGCATGGAAGTTCTGAACCGCGAACTGAATAAGGTTGGTTGCACGGTTCTGGGCTGGCGCGAAATCCGCACGGACAGCGGCACGATCGGCCGTAATGCCCGGGCTGTCGAACCCCGGGTAATGCAGGTTTTTGCCGGCCGCGGGCGAGTTGCGCCGGAGCAGTTTGAACTGATGCTGTATCTGGCCCGCAAGCGTGCTGAAAACGCCATTCGCAATGAGCAGCTGGCGGGGGCTGAGCTGTTTTACGTCTGCTCGCTCTCCAGCAAGACCATCCTTTACAAGGGGATGCTGCTCTCGGAACAACTGAGTGCCTTCTATCCTGAACTGGACGATGAACGCCTGGTCAGCGCGATTGCTTTTGTCCACCAGCGTTACAGCACCAACACCTTTCCGACCTGGGATCTGGCCCAGCCGTTTCGTTATCTCGCCCATAACGGCGAGATCAATACCCTGCGTGGCAACATCAACCGGATGCGCGCCCGGACCGCACTCTTCGCTCACCTCGATCTGGATGAAGGGGTTGCCGATCTGGATCCGGTGATCATCGAGGGGAGTTCCGATACCGCCTGTCTGGACAATGCTTTTGAGCTGCTGGTCGTAACCGGCCGCAGCCCCGCCCATGCCCTGGCCATGCTGATCCCCGAAGCATGGGCTTCTAAAGCCAATCTGCATCCCCATATCAAGGGGTTTTTTGAATATCATGCAACGATGATGGAACCCTGGGACGGCCCGGCCAATATCGTCGCCTGTGACGGCAGTCAGATTGTCGCCATTCTCGATCGCAACGGCTTGCGTCCGGCCCGTTACTGGATCACTGCCGATGATGAGATCATCTATGCCTCGGAAGCCGGGGTACTGGATATCGCCCCGAACAACATTCTGCGCAAGGAACGCCTGGCCCCGGGCAAAATGATCCTGGTTGATGTCGAGACTGGTGAATTCAAGGAAGATCAGCAGCTTAAAAAGGAGCTGGCGCTTGCTCAGCCTTATTCCTCCTGGGTCAGCGAATACCTGATTCGTCTGGACGACCTTCCTGCTCCAGCGACCAGGAAGGTTCCCAGCCTCAGTGAATTACGACAAACCCAGGGGAGCTTCGGTTATACACTGGAGGACATGCGGGTGGTGATGGCGCCGATGGCATTAAATAGTCAGGAACCAGTCGGTTCGATGGGGACCGACACCCCGATTTCTGTCCTGTCGCAAAACAGTAAACAGATCTACTGGTATTTCAAACAGCTGTTCGCCCAGATTACCAATCCGCCGATCGATCCGCTGCGCGAAGAAATTGTCATGAGTTTGACTCAATATCTCGGCCCGGCCCGGAATATCCTGATGCCTGGGCCGGAACACTGTCAGATGCTGGAGCTTGAGCACCCGATCATCACCAATCAGGTTCTCGAACAGTTGCGTCAAAGTGATCTGCCAAACTTCCGCGGGACGACCCTGAGTACTCTCTTTGCTGCGACCAGGGGCCCCGAAGCCCTTGAAGAGCGCCTACAAGAGCTGTTCAAGGAGGCCGAGGCGGCGGTAGATGACGGACGCACAATTCTGGTGCTGTCTGATCGCGGCGTCTGTGCCGAAAAAGCTCCGATCCCGGCACTGTTGGCGCTGTCGGCAATTCATCATCATCTGATCCGCACCAGCAAACGCAGTCAATGCTCGCTGATTGTGGAGACAGGTGAGGCGCGGGAAGTTCATCACTTTGCCTTGCTGGTCGGCTTTGGTGCGGCGGCGATCAACCCGTACCTGGCTTTTGAGACCCTCCAGGATATGGTCAATCAGAGAATGCTGCCGGAGTCCGACGGCAACAAGCAGGCCGACGAAAATATCGACGTGGTCAATATTTATATCAACAACTTCATCAAGGCCGTCGGCAAGGGATTGTTTAAAGTGTTCTCAAAAATGGGGATCAGCACCCTGCAGAGTTACTGTGGCGCCCAGATTTTTGAAATTATCGGACTGAACGAAGATTTTACCAGAACCTATTTCCCCGGTACCGCCAGCCGGATCGGTGGGGCAGGGATCACCGAGATTGCAACCGAAAGCCTGATGCGTCATCGCGTCGCCTTTGCCGGGCGACTTGACCCGAATCGCGATCTTGACCGCGGCTCTGAATATTCCTGGCGCCGTGAGGGGGAATTGCACCTGATGAACCCTGAAGTGATTGCGCTGCTGCAACATGCCGTGCGTTCGGGTAGCCGTGAGGATTTCAGGAAGTTTTCGAGCCAGGTCGATGATCAGAGTGAACGCCTGTATACCCTGCGCGGCCTGTTCAAATTCAACAAACTTAACCCGCCTGTTCCTGTTGAAGAGGTCGAATCGGTGAGCGCGATTGTCAAGCGTTTCAGCACCGGGGGGATGAGTCTCGGCTCGATCTCTACCGAAGCCCACGAAACCCTGGCGATCGCCATGAACCGGATTGGTGGTAAATCAAACACCGGAGAAGGGGGAGAAGATCCGCGCCGTTACACGCCGGATGCAAATGGCGATCTACGTCGCAGCGCCATCAAACAGGTGGCGTCAGGCCGTTTCGGGGTGACACCGCATTATCTGGTGAACGCTGATGAAATCCAGATCAAGATTTCCCAGGGCGCCAAGCCGGGTGAGGGTGGTCAGCTGCCGGGACATAAGGTCAGCGAGTATATAGGCGAACTGCGCTACAGCATTCCCGGGGTCACCCTGATTTCACCGCCACCGCACCATGATATCTATTCCATCGAAGATCTGGCGCAGTTAATTTTCGATTTGAAAAACTGCAATCCGAAAGCGGATATCACCGTCAAGCTGGTCAGTGAAGCCGGGGTCGGCACGGTAGCTGCCGGGGTTAGCAAGGGACACGCAGAGCGGGTGATTATTGCCGGTTTTGAAGGGGGAACCGGGGCTTCGCCGATTTCGTCGATCAAGCATGCCGGCATCCCCTGGGAAATCGGACTGGCTGAAACCCAGCAAACCCTCGTCCTCAACGATCTGCGCGGCCGGATTATCGTCCAGACCGACGGCCAGTTGCGGACCGCCCGCGATGTGATCATTGCGGCCATGCTGGGAGCCGAAGAATACGCCTTTGCGACGGTAGCGTTGATCACCGTTGGCTGCATCATGATGCGTAAATGCCACCTCAACACCTGTCCGGTCGGTGTCGCGACCCAGGACGCTGCACTGCGCGGCAAGTTTGCCGGTAAGCCTGAGCATGTCGTCAATTACTTTACGTTTCTGGCCGAAGAAGTCCGCGAGCTGTTGGCCGAACTGGGAGTGCGGTCGTTGGATGAACTGATCGGTCAGACCCAGTTTCTGGAAATGGATCAGGCGATCAAGCACTGGAAGAACCAGGGACTGGATTATTCGCGCATTCTGTTTAAGCCCGAGGTCGGCCCGGAAATCGCCACCCGGCGTATCCAGGGGCAGGATCACGGCCTCGAGAAACAGCTGGACCAGCAGTTGATCGAGCTCGCCGCTGCGGCTCTGGAGCGGCAGGAGCCGGTGACCATCGAGATGAACATCCGCAACTCGAATCGCACCTTCGCAACGATGCTTTCGGGCAAGGTCGCGAGCCTCCATGGCCGTGACGGCCTGCCCGACGGAACCATCAATATCAACTTAAGCGGGATCGCCGGACAGAGTATCGGTGCGTTTCTGGCTCCAGGGATCAACCTCCACCTGGTCGGCGAGGCTAATGACTATGTCGGTAAAGGGATGGCCGGAGGCCGCATCATTGTGCGACCCGATCCCCGGGCCAGGTTTGTCTGGCATGAGAATTCAATCGTTGGCAACACCGTGCTTTACGGCGCGACCGGAGGTCAGGCTTTTCTGGCCGGACGTGCCGGAGAGCGGTTTTGTGTCCGTAACTCCGGCGTGACGGCGGTGGTTGAAGGAACCGGTGACCATGGCTGTGAATATATGACCGCCGGTCGGGTTGTCTGCCTGGGGCGTACCGGGCGCAATTTTGCCGCGGGCATGTCCGGCGGTCTGGCCTATGTACTCGATGACGACAACCGCTTCCGCCGGCGCTGTAACGCGGCCTCGGTGAATATTGAGCAGATGGCGGCCGACGATGATGATGCGATCTGGTTGAAGCAGATTATTACTCTTCATCACGAACTGACAGCTTCTCCGCGCGCGGCTGAAATTCTTGCCAATTGGGAGGATCAGATGGCCCGTTTTGTGCGCGTCTTTCCGTACGAATATCGCCGGGTTCTGAATGAAATGGCAGAAAAAGCCAGCACGCTAAAGGAGGCCGTCCATGGGTGACCACCGCGGATTTATCAAACATCGGCGCCGAGACAAGACCATTCATGCGGTCGATGAGCGCCTTCGCCATCACAACGAACATTACAATTATCCGACGGAAGAACAGACCAAAACCCAGGCGGCGCGCTGCATGGATTGCGGCGTCCCCTTCTGCATGAGCGGCTGTCCGCTGGGGAACCTGATTCCTGAGTGGAACGATCTGATTTATCGTGGCCAGTGGAAACAGGCTTTGCAGGCTTTGCACGCGACCAACAACTTTCCTGAATTCACCGGCCGGGTCTGCCCTGCGCCCTGCGAAACAGCCTGTGTGCTGGGGATAATCGAGCCGCCGGTGACCATCAAGCTGCATGAAGTTTCGATTGTTGACAAAGGCTTTGAAGAAGGCTGGATTATCCCGCAACCCGTGCCGATCCGTAGTGGCAAAACCGTTGCTATTATCGGCAGCGGCCCTGCCGGGCTGGCCTGCGCCCAGCAACTGAACCGCGCCGGACATCAGGTCACGGTTTTTGAAAAGGCTGATCGCGCCGGTGGCCTGTTGATGTACGGCATCCCCCATTACAAACTGCGTAAGGAAAAGGTGCAGCGCCGCATTGATCAGCTCACGGCTGAAGGGATCGAGTTTCGCTTCTCCTGCGAGGTTGGTAAGGTGCTATCATTTGCCGAATTGAAAAAGGCCCATGATGCTGTCGTTGTCGCAACGGGTGCTGAAGAGCCGCGTGATCTTCCGGTGGATGGCCGTGATCTGGAGGGAATTCATTTTGCTATGGATTTTCTGCCCCAACAGAACCGCGCCAACTGGGGGGATAGCGATCCCACCCTCCTGCATCGCCGGCAGTTGGAAATCAACGCCAAAGGTAAACGGGTGATTGTGATCGGCGGTGGCGACACCGGTTCCGACTGTATCGGCACCTCCATCCGCCAGGGCGCCACCAGTGTTGTCAACTTTGAGTTACTGGGGCAACCTCCTGCCGACCGGATGGCCAATAACCCCTGGCCGCAATGGTCACGAATTCTACGGGTGAGTTCCTCCATGGAAGAGATGCAGGTCATGGGAGGCGATGTCCATTACGAACTCATGACCACCCGTTTTATCGGCAGCGGCCGCCGGATCAGCGGTCTGGAGACGGTCAGGGTTGACTGGTCAAATGGCCGCCCGGAAACAATTCCCGGCAGCGAGAAGGTCTGGAGGTGCGATCTGGTCCTGCTGGCCATGGGGTTTATGGGTCCCCAATCGGAATTGGTCAAGCAGATCGGCTGCGAGACCGATCCCCGCTCCAACATCAAGACCGACCCTAAAACCCGCATGAGCACAATCGACGGTGTCTTTGCCGCCGGGGACTGTCGCCGCGGCCAGAGCCTGGTAGTCTGGGCGATCAGCGAAGGGCGCGAAGTCGCTCGCTGTGTTGATCAGTATCTGACTGGCGAAGCCAGCCTGCTGCCGTCAGTGCGGCTGGAAACCTTTGAATATTAAAGTAAAGCCCCTGCCGTCACTTAGGAAAGTATTGCCGCCAGGGGGTATTCGCCCCGTCTTCGGGCAGGCAACCCCGTAACCCGCTGCGGTTAAAGATCGTACTTTTTCGCCTGATAACGAAAGGCGTCATAGGTTAGTTCCAGCAGTTTGGCGGCTTTGGTCATGTTGCCGCCGGTGCGCTCAAGGGCCTGACGTATCCCTGCTCTCTACTCTACCCTCGGACAGTTCCAACGTCCCCTTGGACAGTTCTGGACACTTCCAGTTTCTACGCGACAACCTCTTTCAATAGATACTCGTCATGCAATCGCTCCGGCGAGAGCTCCAAACCATGTGGCCAGCACAAAGCCCCCGCATCAACAAAGCAACGCCGAGCAAACTCAGAGTCACGCAAAGATTCCAGCAGTGGACCCTGCCGAGTTGATAGATAATCTTGCAGATCAAAATACCCCTGAACACCGTCAGAAAATTCAAGGTAAATCAAGTAATTATCTTTCCACTCACAGTTCAGAATCTTAATCATAGTCTGCTCCTTGGATGCGTTCCAACGGCTCAAAACGCTGGGCCTTGCTCCAGTTTGACAAGAGCTCTTCCTGATGACGTAAGCACCAATCCTTAACAATTGCGGCCGCACGTTGAGGCAAGCGTCCCTTATGAACCAATCCATTGCTAATCAAAATAACAGCTTCAAACCCTTGATATTCAACATGGATATGTGGTGGGGCATGATCGTCATGCCACATGCGAACAACAATACCAAAGAAAATCGACAAAACGGGCATACATTCCGACCTTTTAGA
>CAZMFD010000049.1:0-4090 GCA_964565445.1 uncultured Geobacteraceae bacterium | reverse complement strand
GCTGCTCTCGTGGGGCTTTACTGCGGTAGCTGTGCAAAGTCGCGAATCACTTCCTGAGGATAACTGCCGCGCTGTTGCATCTGTTCGATCAGCGAGCGGGGGTACTCCCCGGTGGCAATCAGGCGTGACTCAAGAAAATGATAAAACTGGTATTTGCCCTCACGCTGATAAATAGCAATCTGTTCTTTTCTGCCCGGGGTCAGGTTGTCATCCGGCACGCCTTCCTCCCTGATGACCTGCAGCAGGGTTTTTTGTTCCCGAGCCTTTTCCAGACGCTTTTCGCTGATACTGTCGGAGGCGGCTGCAACCGGGGTGGTCGGGGTCGGCAGCGGGGTCGGAATCGGTGCGGGCACTACCACAACGGGCGATGGTTCGACCTCAGCCGGTGGCGGTTCGACCACAGCTGGTGGCGGTTCGACCACAGCTGGTGGCGGTTCGGTCTGAACCGGCGGCGTGGGTGTTGCCTGTTTAGGTGCACAGGCACTGAAAATCAGGGGCAGGCTGAGTAGAAGACAAAGAACAAAAAATTTCATGGCAAATCCTCCTTTAACAAAAGATTCAACCCAGAGTCGCTTAAGTGCACAGCCGAAGAGAAAACCTTTTTTGAGTTTATGAACATAGCACCCTCTCTAACACCCTGCTCACCGCCGTCAATTCTGAATTCTCAATCCATTGAATGGTTACGCTTCTCCAAAGCATAGATGAGTTGTCGCCACTGTCAAAAAAAATTGCAGCTGTCGATTAGCTCAGATCGTATTTTTTGGCCTGATAGCGAAAGGCATCGTAGGTAATATGGAGCAGTTTGGCCGCTTTGGTCATGTTGCTGCCGGTTCTCTCCAGTGCCTGACGCAACAATTCCCGCTCCACTTTTTCGAGGGAAATTCCTTCTTCCGGCAGGACAAGGTGAAAATTTCTCCGGCGTTCGGAATAACTGTCTACTTGACCGCCAACCGTCAGTGGCAAGTGATCGGCCTGCAGGGTTTCTGTTTCTTCCATGACGACACAGCGCTCGATGATATTGCGAAGTTCCCGTACATTCCCCGGCCAGTTGTACGCGGTGAGCAGGGATTGTGCCTCTGGACTGATGGTCTTAATCGGTTTTTTATTATATTTTCTGGCGAAGTTATCCAAAAAATACTGGGTCAGCAGGAGCACATCGTTGCCGCGACTCCTAAGTGGTGGCAACTCAAGGGCAAACGAGTTAAGACGATAGAATAGATCCTCACGAAAGACCCCATCTTCCATCTGCTTTTTCAGGTTGGTGTTGGTGCAGGCGATAATATTGACATCGATGGGCAGATCAACCTTTCCACCGACCCGGCGAACCGTCCGTTCCTCCAGCACCCGCAGCAGTTTGCCCTGGAGCTCAGGGCGCATATCGCCAATCTCGTCAAGCAGCAGGGTGCCACCGTCAGCCAGTTCAAAAACCCCTTTTTTGTCTGACTTGGCATCGGTGAAGGCGCCTTTGACGTGACCGAACAGTTCCCCTTCAATCAGATTCTCAGGGAGCGCAGTACAGTTGATCGCAATATAGGGGAAGTTGTTGATATCCCCCTTGTCCTCAAATTTCCATTGATGAATCCGTCGTGCCAGGACTTCTTTGCCGGTTCCCGACTTGCCGGTGATCAACACTGAAGAAACCCCGGATTGTGCAATTTTATGGGCATCCTTCATCAGTTTTTGGATGGCGGATGATTCGCCAATGAGCATCTTCTCCAGTGTCGATGCCGCAGATTGTTTCAGGTAGGCGACCTCTTCACGCAGTCGGGCATTCTGGAGCAGCTGCTCGACAATGATTTTGATTTCCTCGACATTAAAGGGCTTATGCTGGTAATCGGAAGCACCATAGCGTAATGCCTTGATCGCTGATTCACTGGAATCATCACTGGTCAGCATCACTACCGGAAACTTTGCCCCTTCCTCCTGTAGCATGCGTAAAATGTCGAGGCCGGAGAGATTCTCACGCAGGTCGACATCGAGAAACATCAGATCCGGCTGCCAGGACAAGATTTTTTCAACAGCGTTTTTTGAACTGTGCAGCAATTCCGTTATATAGCCTTCTTTGTTCAAGGCACGAGCCAGCATGGAGATGATCAGTTCATCATCATCGAGCAGCATGATGCGGCCTTTTTTAACCATCGTATTCTCCTTCAGCGGGTTGACCTTTTTCTTGTGTGGTTGGCAGGACGATAACGAACAGGGTTCCTTTGCCCGGGGTGCTGGTGGCATCAATGGTCCCCTTGTGTTGCTCGATCAGGCGGCTGCAGATGGAAAGCCCCAGCCCGGTCCCTTTGCTTTTGGTGGTGAAAAACGGGTTGAAAATGTTATCCAGGGTTGCCGCCGGCATTCCGGGGCCATCGTCTTCGATCTCGATCCGGACTTTGTTTTGGTCTTCGAGAAATCTGGTTCGGGTCATGATCTGCCCTGGTCCCTGAATTGCTTCGGTGGCATTGAGATAAAGATTCAGAAAGACCTGTTGCAATTGCGCCGAGTCGATCTCTATCTGTGGTTGCGCGGTGTCAAAGTCGCGGCAGAAATCGATGACGCCGGTAGAAGATTTGGCGGCAGTGACTTCGACATTCTTGATGGTGTAGTCAAGCAGGCGATTGAGGTTCGCTACCTCCAGTTGAGGTTGGGGTGGCCGGGCAAATTTGAGCAGGTTGCGCAGCAGACGCTCCATCCGCTCGACTTCGGCAACAATCCGTTCAAACAGGTCGCGATCATCAGGTTCCAGAACAAGATCAGCCGATAATACCTCTACTGTTGCCTTAATCCCGGCCAGCGGGTTTTTAATTTCATGGGCCAGCCCCACTGCCATTCTTCCGGCAACCGCCAGCTGATTGGCATGCAGCAGTTCTTTTTGGGTTTGTACCCGCTCAGTAATATCGCGAGTGAACAGTAGAATATAGGTGTGGCCATCTATCTCCATCGGCCCGGCGTTGATTTCCGCCGGAAAGGTACTGCCGTCCTTGCGTTTTCTGTTGACAGAAGCCAGCATCCAGCGGCCTTGCTGCATCCTTTCCAGACGCTGTCTGAAATCGTCAGTCTCGTTTGCTGGTGAAAGGTCGTAACAGTACAAAGTTTTTAATTCTTCAACACTGTAGCCGTACAGTTTGGTCGCTGCCGGGTTCACCGACAGGATTTTACCCCTTTGTTCCGGGCTGGTCTCAATAATACAGATCGCCTCCTGGGCACTCTCAAACAAGGCTCGGTAAAGCTTCTGTACTGACTCGGTATACTGCTTTTCCCGATTCAGAGTTGCCGCCATCGCGTTAAAACTCTCTGCCAGTTGCCGAAATTCGTCTTTGAGTGGATCGCTGATGCGGTAGTCCAGGTTGCCGCTTTCCAGTTCATTAGCCCCCTTGGTCAAAGAGAGCAGGGACCCCCTGAAGCGCTGTAGGAAAAACCCGGACAGGCCCAATACACCCAATGGGCCGATAATCAATAGCACGGCAATTACCAGTTTGGTGTGTTCGGCGGATTGACGAACCAGCTGTGCGCGCGCTTCGGCATTCATGGACGACAGCTCAGTCAGTTCAACGGTCAGCTGGAGCAGTGCCTCCCCCTGGCGGTAGGTTTCATCGCGAATCTGTCCAAGGCGCAGCGCATTGCCCCGCATGGTCAGGTTGCGACTGATGTTTTTCAGGTAAAGCTGCGACTGCCTGTCGATCTGTTCGAGATACCCGGTGACGATCTCATGATGGTGGCACTCGCGACACCCGCTGGCCGCAATACTCAACTCTTCAGCGTCGGCAATGAGCCGGTCAAAGGATAGTGTCTGGTTAAGGTCGGGATGGTTCAAGTCCGACTGCAGCGTACGAATGCGGTTTTCCAGTTTTTCGCGCAGGGCTTCGACCTGATGGAAAGTTGTCAACTCGTCGAGCTGCATGGCCAGCGCAGCGACTGACTGATAAATATACAGACCACCAACAAAAAAACAGCACAGCATCACCGTCAGGCCAATCAGAATCCGCAGTTTCATCGGCATCCCCCGCTGCTGGTGAAAAAGGTCAGGCTAGTCATTGGTATCAGGATCCTCAGCAATATCAACACCAAGTTCTTCAGCGTAAATCTGTAGCGGGATAAAATC
>CAZMFD010000048.1:0-21038 GCA_964565445.1 uncultured Geobacteraceae bacterium | reverse complement strand
AACTTTGACATGTCGCTGCTGTTTTGCAATGATTTGGTTGTACTTAGAGATAAGGAGTATGAATGGCGACCTATCTGGTGGGGCATATCCGTATCAAGGATGCGATCCTGTGGCAGCAATATGTCGATGGAGTCCGTGAATCATTGCAACCCTTTGCCGCAGAGGTGGTGTTCCGAGGTACGAAGACGGCGGTTCTAGCTGGAGAACATGCCTACGAACAGGTGGTGCTGATTCGTTTTGCTGACCAGTCAACCCTGCAGCACTGGTTCACCTCAAAGCAATATCAGTCCTTGATCCCCCTGCGCGATCGTGGTGCCGAGGTGGTGATTGCAAGTTATGAAGAAAAAAACGGACCTGAACTTCCCACCTGTACGGAGAGCAGACTATGAATTTCAAAATGGATCATATCGTCATCAACGCAGTAGATATAAATATATCTCTGCGTTTTTATACTGAAATTCTCGAATTACAAGGCGAACGGATAGAGGAATTTAAAAATAACCAAGTACCTTTTCCTTCTGTTCGTATAACTAAGGACACTATCATTGATCTTTTTCCAAAAAAGCTTTGGGAGAAGACGAATCCAGAACATGTTTGCCGCCCAAACCTGAATCACATTTGTTTTTCTACCAGCAAAAACAATTGGGATGCGCTACAAAAAAGACTTAAAAAAAACGGAATCTCAATTGATGACGGACCGGCTAAACGCTGGGGAGCCCACGGTTCAGGTGTGTCTATCTATTTTCGTGACCCTGATGAAAACGTCATTGAAGTACGTTATTACGAAAGCGAGGACACCGACCATCCCTGCTTGCTCAGTTCGTAGCATTATACGGGGCGGCGCATCACGGTTGATACTCATGTGGGATATCAATCGTTGTGTTCTGTTGTGGAGCGAAAAATCGCCGATTAGGTATCTTGGAGTTATCCTTGAATTTTGGAATTCTTGTATTCAATCAGGTAGAAGAACTTGACTTTGTTGGGCCTTGGGAAATGCTCACGATGTGGCAAAAAATTGCCAACGGACCTGCGAACTGCATTATTGTAGGCCAATCGGTTGATCCAATTATTTGCGCAAAAGGGCTGTCAATTAACCCCCATGCGTCGTTTTCCACATGCCCCCGCCTCGACTACTTGCTCATTCCTGGGGGACAAGGTACACGGCTGGAAGTTAGTAATCCCGTACTCATCGATTTCGTCGCCAACCAGGCAAAGAACTGCAAAGCAATCCTGTCGGTTTGCACCGGTTCCTTTGTGCTGCATGCTGCGGGACTCTTATCGGGAAGGAAGGCAACAACTCACTGGGGCTCGCTGGAGCGTTTACGTGCGCTAGGTGACGTCACGGTTGTAGAGCAACGCTACGTCCAGGACGGCAAAATATGGTCAGCTGCCGGTGTTTCTGCCGGCACTGATCTCATGCTCGCATTTATTGCCAGCGTTGAAGGTGAGGCTGCTGCTGGAAAAGTACAACTTGCTTCAGAGTATTACCCTTCCTCGATCAAATATGGCGGTGCTGAATGCCATGCGCAAGCACCTGCTTATGTCAAAAACACCTAACCCAACGCTCATCCTCGCTCCCTTCAAGAGTTGAACACTGTAACCGATGGCGATCCACTCCAGTTGGGCGGTTACGACCCGATCGCTTTTTGCGCTTTTTAGGTAAGCACGGATGCGCGCGGCGTTGGCACCGAGATCGCTTCGTCCAACCGGCTCCCAGGAATTAGCTATTGCCTTTTTTGTCCTTTTTGGAGCCTTCATGGTCATTACTTGATGATTCCTGCGGTACAAACCGCTCCTTCAATTCGGGGAGTTGATCACTGTGAGTCAAGATCAGCGCTTCGTCATTAATCTTCAGCCTGCTGTCAGAGTCAACATGCATGAAATGTTTATTCCGATAAATGGCAATCACTCGCGCACCTTCCGGCAAATTAAGGTCAGCAACCGAGCCTTTGTTTGTTTTATCTATTTGAATCATCATGAAACGAGCATCGCATTTAATCAGCGAGGAAAGTTCCAGAATATCTATTCCGGCCACTGTATCGGCGAGGTAGCGACTGATCGTTTTTGAAGGGGTAATGGTGCGTTCCAGCCCAAGCTCGCTACATATATTCAAATAGTCTTCATCATGGATATGGACGATTACCTCATTGTAACCAAGAGACCGACCGACCAGCGCCGCGATGATATTATACTGGTCGTTTTCTGTCAGACAGAACAAAAAATCGGCATGTTCCGGATCTGCTTCGTCAAGAATCATCGGTTTACTACCGTCACCATGGAGAAAACTGCAATCCAGAACATCGCTCAAATCATCGATTTTATCTTTATTCTCTTCGATAATAATAACTTCATGGTCTCGATCGATAAGCAGCTTGGCGGTTTCAACCGACAGCTCACCGGCACCGATAAAAACAACCCTCATAGTGATCCTCGCTTTCTACCGAACCAGGTTCGGGGGTAAAAGAAAAGCAACCAGACAACAAATTCCAGACGCCCCAGTAACATATCGGCACAGAGCACTAATTTCAGGGGGGTCGGCAACCCGGCCTGGGTGATTCCACTCGACAAGCCGGCCGTGCCTGTAGCAGAGGCGACTTCAAATAAGGAATCAAGGGGGGCGAAACCATAAAACAGAAACGGCAACCAGGAAAAAAGGACCACTCCTCCAAAAACCAGGATAATCATCAGCGCATCTTGCACTTCCTGCGCTTCGATGCGGCGCTGGCCGAGACGTTGATCGATCACTGTATGGGCCGGCACGGTGAGACTTTTCAAACAACGGAACAGCAACCCGAACAGGATCAACAGACGGAGCAACTTGAAGCCGCCTGCGGTGGAGCCGACGCTGCCTCCCAGCATCATCGCCAGCACCAGCGTCATCTTGTCACCAGCACTGAGAAGGCTAACATTGAGACTGGAAAATCCAGCCGTCGTCTGCGCAGAAAAAGCCATCAACGGGCCGTGCCACAAGGCCTGATCAAGCGAGCGGCCCTGCGCCATCAAGCTAACGACCAACACCAGGGAGAAGGTCAGTCCAGCGGCCAGTAAAGCGCGCATTTCGACATTGTCGATAAACAGGCGCCAGTTTTTTTTCCAGGACTGATGATAAAGTGCCAGCGGAATTGCCCCGGCGATGGAAATCAGGGTCACCAACCAAGCCAGGTGAGGATGATTCAGATCGGCGAAGCTGCCGCTTGTCGGTGAAAACCCCCCAGTCGAGACAGCGGAAAAGATATACAGCACCCCAGGCAACGGTGAGCCGCCAAGGAGGACCCATAACAGAATCCCGCCGAGAGTGATGCTGCCGTAAACAAATAAAACCCGCCGTGCATGCGCCCGGGTGCCGCCGACCAGATCATCCGGTGCATCCAATTGTGCCAGCCGCAAAGCCGACATGCCAGGTCGGACAATCAACACCAAAGAAAAGACGATGATGCCGAGGCCGCCATACCACTGCATCCAGGAGCGGGCGAACTGAAAAGTGACCGGTCGCTGCTCGATCGCCCCCAGAGTACTTAAACCGGTGGTGGTAGTCGCGGAAATGGTCTCGAAAAGAGCATCGATAAAGGGGATTCCAGTCAGCACTTGCGGTATCGTCATAACCGTTGGCACCACAAGAAAAATCAGGGCGACCAAAACCAGGGCTTCGTTCATCTGCATCTGTCCTGGCAATTTGATCCGGCTGAGCAGAAATCCACCAACCATCAGGGCAACAATGATCAGGGCATAGGAACCGGCAATTCTATACTCTCCGGCCAGCACCGCGACGGTTAACGTCAATAAGTTCAACCCAGCCACAATGATGCTGAACCAACCCAGGTAATGACAGAGGACCCGGAGCCTGACACTGTAAAAAAGCTCGTACCGAGAGACTACCATCCGTTATCAACCTATCTTTGTTGTGGAATCAAGACGCATGCTACTAACTACACCTATTATACCCTTTTTCTGCTGAACGGAAACGAAACGGAGTTTATGCAAAAAAGCAAGGGCAGATCTCGCTGTGGAAAAGGTATTTCAATTTGATTGTCGGAGAAGGCCAGATCAATGGCATAATTAAACGCCTGCGGATCAATCTGCTGATACGGAATTTCTAATCCATCTTCCTGCTGCTCAACATTTTTTTATCAGCAACTGGTCACCTCAAACTTATAGAATTTCTGGCTCCGCAAAAGATTCCAGATGGTTCTCCGCAGATCTGATCAAAGTCCTTTTTTCTGTCAAGGCCATTTTTTTAATTACCATCTCTCGTCGGCTGGCGCTGCTGCGGTCGTGGCCAGATTCCAGATAGACAATCCGGCAAGGCGAACGGCTGCGGAAATATTTGGCTCCGGTTCCGGCGGCATGCTGAGCAACTCGCCGCTTAACATCGGTGCTGATGCCGGTATAGAGGGAACAGTCCGAACAGAGGAGAATGTAAACATGCCATTGCATACTTTGCCCCATTTTCATCAGTAACGCTCGCAAGAGCCAGCACCCAACAGTGGGGCCGCCCTATCTGCTTGCATATATATACCACCGCAACTACACTCCGCACCAATTGACTTATTACTCCGGAAAACTATCAGGCCACCAAAAAAAATGGATCAGCCATAATGTCGGAATTGTTGCTTTTTACCGATGGCAGCGTAGATAACATATCGAAGATCGGGTACGGAGCCTATCTTCTGGTCGCTAGTACTGAACTTGCTTTGGACGAATTGAGTAGCCGGATCAAGGTGCAACGCTTTGAGCAGACTTCTTCCACTCGATTGGAGCTCCAGACGTTGCTGTGGGCGCTTGGCGAGATCCGGACCACGGAAGGCAATCTGACGATCTTTAGCGATTCGCAAAACATTATCAGCCTACCAGGCAGGCGTAAAAAATTAGAGCAATACGATTATCGAACGAAGCAAAATCGACAGATCACTAACAAACAGCTGTACCGGGATTTTTTTCGCCTGACTGATCATGTCATGTGTGAATTTATTAAAGTCCGCGGCCATCAGCCTGGACAGCACAAAAACTCCATAGAACAGATATTTGCCCTTGTAGACAGGGCCTCAAGAAAAGCATTAAGAAAAGATAACCGTTCACCCGGGACGGCACAGGACAACTAATGGCTCTCAGCTCAACAATTTTCAGAGTCAGCCTGCAAATTTCCGACATGGATCGCAGCTACTACGCTGAGCACCTGCTGACTTTGGCACGCCACCCCTCGGAAACCGATGAACGGATGATGGTACGACTGTTGGCCTTCGCCCTGCACGCTGATGAACAACTGAGTTTCACCAAAGGTCTGAGCACAGAAGAAGAACCTGATCTCTGGAAGATGAGTCTGACGAACGAAATCGAGCTGTGGATAGAGGTTGGGTTGCCGGACGAGCGCCGACTGCGTAAAGCCTGCAGCCGAGCCGAACAGGTCTTTCTATACAGCTACGGCGGCCGTGGAGCTGATTTGTGGTGGCAACGCAATTCAGAGAAATTGCAACGCTTCGGCAATCTTAACGTTATTGAACTGCCTGAAGTAGCTTGCAAAGAAATGACCGGTCTCGTTCAGCGCAACATGCAGTTGCAGTGCACCGTACAGGATGGCGAAATCTGGCTTAACAATGGCGAGACAACCTGCAATGTATCGCTGCTGCTACGCAAAACAAAGGATTAGTACGTACCCGCTCTTCCACTAACCTGCTGAAATCTTTGGACGAAAAGCCCGACAGACCGTTTGCCAAGTTCATTGTTGTCCGCGTTTATTGAAAAACCGCTCAAAAGTGATATGTTTTCTTTAAGTACTTCCAGTGTGGAGGTGTACATGAAGAAAAATATCTTTGTTATCGCCCTCGATGACTTCACCAGGAAGCTGTTCGGTACCGTGCATCATGCAGAACGCTACCGCTTCCATTCGCTCCTCCCAAAAAAAACGGTTGTTGCTGCAGCCAGTTACTCCATGCCTGACATGCTGGCCGAGGCCCAACAGAAACTCCAGGACTTTAACGGTCCGATCGATGGTATCGTCTGCTACTGGGACTTTCCCGCCACCATCATGCTCCCGACCCTGCGCCAATTTGCTGGATTACCGACAACCTCGAATGAAAGTGTTTTCCACTGTGAACACAAATACTGGAGCCGCGTTATCCAGCGTCAGGTGGTTCCTGAACTAGTACCTGGTGTGGCGGCTTTCGATCCTTATTCCGCCGACCCTCTGGGCATGATCGACCTCTCTTTTCCCTTCTGGATTAAACCGGTCAAGGCTCACTCCTCAATCCTTGGCTTTAAAATCGAGACCGCAGCCGACTTTCACGCGGCCATCCCCGCGATAAAAAAAACGATCGGGCGCTTTGCCAAACCTTTCAACTATCTCTTTTCGCAAGTCGATGCCCCCGCGGAAATTTCCGCAGTGGACGGAAGCTGGTGTCTGGCCGAAGAAATCATCGCGGCGGAGAATCAGGTCACCCTGGAAGGATATGTTTTTAATGGCGAAGTGACGGTTTACGGCCCGGTCGATTCCCTGCGCGAAAACAATCCTTCAAGTTTTAGTCGCTACCATTATCCTTCACGTCTGCCGTCACACGTTCTGCAGCGCATGACCGAAGCTACGATCAAGGTCATGACGGCGACCGAGCTTAATAATGAACCCTTTAATATCGAATTTTATCACGATCCACAAACTGACAACATTTCCCTGCTGGAAATCAATCCCCGTATTTCCAAGTCACATTGTCCGCTTTTTTACCTGGTCGAAGGGGCCTCCCACCAGGAAATCATGCTTGACCTGGCCCTCGGTATAAAACCTGAATATCCCCACCACAGCGGCGGACGTTACCCGATGGCAACTAAATTCATGGTGCGGCACTATAGCGGCGACGCCCTGGTCAAGCGCGTACCGAGTGACGACGAAATCTACGCTATGCGCCACAAAATCGACGGGGTGTCGGTTGTTGTCTTGATAAAAGAAGGGCAGCGACTGTCCGATTTTGTCGACCAGGACAGCTACAGTTTCGAATACGCCAACATCTTTATCGGTGGCCACAACGAAGAGGAGTTACAACAAAAATATCACCGTTGCATGGAGTTATTGCCGTTCGAGTTCGTACCGCAAGAAGACTCTTGAAAACTATTCAGCTCTATCCTTGCGCAGGGTCGGGGGTCCTGTGACAAGGGTGTCTGTCGCCATGGACGGCGACAGTCAAGCGGTCATGGATGACGAAAAGCGTCCCTTGGCATAGGATCCCCGGCCCGGTGCAGAACAGATACGACTCTTGAAAACCGGAGAGCTTACATGAAGTATATCGAATCATTTCCCTGCGCTGTTGACGTCGTTGAAAACGTCTGGATACCAATGTCCGATGGGGTTCGACTGGCTGGACGGTTGTGGCGGCCGCAAGGCTGTGACAGCGAGCCGGTGCCGGGAATTCTTGAATATATCCCATACCGCAAACGTGATTACACACGCTTACGGGATAGCGGTCATCATCATTATTACGCCGGTCACGGCTATGCTTCGCTACGGGTCGACTTGCGCGGCAGCGGAGACTCCGAAGGCGTGCTCAAGGATGAATATCTGGAACAGGAACTGGCTGACGGCGAAGAAATTCTGCGCTGGATGGCAGAACAATCCTGGTGCAACGGTAGAATTGGTATCATCGGTATTTCCTGGGGCGGCTTCAACGGTCTGCAGCTTGCCGCCCGGCAGCCGCCGGAATTGCAGGCGGTGGTCAGTGTCGCCTCCACCGATGACCGCTACGCCGATGATGTCCATTACATGGGCGGCTGTCTGCTAGGCGACAATATCTCCTGGTCCGGCGTCATGTTCGCTTATAACTCGCTGCCGCCCGATCCGGAAATCGTCGGTTCGGCCTGGCGCGATATATGGTTGGAACGCCTTAAAAACTGCGAACCCTGGCTGGACATCTGGCTACGCCACCAGCATCGCGACTCATACTGGAAGCACGGCTCGATCTGTGAAGATTTCTCTCGCGTCAAGGCTCCGGTAATGGCGGTCAGCGGTTGGGCCGACGGCTATACCAATGCCGTCTTTCGGATGTTGGAAAAGCTCAGTTGCCCACGCCTCGGGCTGGTCGGTCCATGGAGCCATCGCTACCCTCACGACGGCGTACCGGGGCCGGCAATCGGCTTTCTTCAGGAGGTGGTGCGCTGGTGGGATTACTGGCTGAAGGACAAAGACAACGGCATCATGAAGACCCCGTTGCTGCGTGCTTACATGCTCGACAGTGTACCACCGACAACCAGTTACTCAACCCGCCCGGGTCGCTGGATTGCAGAGCGCAGTTGGCCGTCAGAGAATATTCAGCACAAATCCTTTACCCTCGGCTGGCGTTCTATTGTTCCGGGGTTTGGTCACTCCCCGGAAGTGATCGAAACCATCCGCTCGCCTTTGAGTGTCGGTCTGTTCGCCGGCAAGTGGTGCTCTTACAGCGCCACCCCGGACCTTCCCCACGACCAGCGCCAGGAGGATGGCGGCGCCCTGACCTTCGACAGCGAACCCCTGGATAAGGAAATGGAGATTCTCGGTCAACCGGTGGTTGAGCTGGTGCTTTCTTCCGACCAGCCGGTAGCAATGGTGGCGGTGCGCCTGTCAGATCTCGCCCCGGACGACAAGGCAACGCGGGTCACCTATGGAGTCCTTAATTTGACCCATCGCGACAGTCATGAGCAACCGCGTCCACTTCAACCGGGACGCCAATATCGTGTCCGCGTTAAATTGAACGATATCGCCCAAAGCCTTCCCGCGGGACACCGTTTCCGCATTGCTATTTCAACTTCCTATTGGCCTCTGGCCTGGCCTCCGCCTCGTCCTGTTCGCTTGATGATTCTAACCGGCGCCAGTCGAGTGATTCTGCCGGTGCGCAGCGCGACTGAAGTAGATAGCCTGGTCGAACCTTTTGCTGAGCCGGAAGCTGCGCGCCTGCCGAAGACCCGGCAACTAGGCAAGACCGACCGCAATTGGCGGGTCATCCGTGATCTGGAAAAAGACCTTTCCACGCTGGAGGTCATCAAAGACGAAGGAGTGGTACGGATCGAGGAAATCGATCTGGAAATGGAGAAATGCGTTGAGGAGTGGTACAGCTTTCAAGGTGACGATTTTAATTCGGTACGTGGTGAGGTCCTCAGCCATCGTGGCGTTCGGCGGGGGAAGTGGCACGTAAATACCGTGACCCGGACGGTACTGCAATCTGACGCAGAGAATTTTCACCTGCATGCTGATCTCGATGCTTATGAAAACGGTTTTCGTGTTTTTACCCGTTCATGGAACCAGGTCATTGCCCGGCTCAATCTTTAACCGGGCAAAGCTCAACAGCTACCGCATCGCCTGCACCTCAGCGCCGCCTTTGCCAAAGCCTGGCCGGGTAACATCCAAAAAGACCGGTCATTACTCCTTTTGCTCTTCTAAAAGACTTTTGGGGTCGAGTTTTTCCATCAATCGCAGATCGAAAGGCTTTGTCGCTTCACCGGCATAGAGAGTCCGATGGGGGAAGGGTATTTCGATTCCCTTGGCATCGAAGGCAAATTTCACCCGGCGGTTAAATTCTCGCCCGACCGACCACTGGCGGATCGGTTTCGTCTTAATTCGCCCTTTGATAATCACCGCTGAATCCCCGAACTTGTCAACCCCGAAAATTTCCGCCTCTTCGAGAATCAATGGACCAAAGATCTCATCCGACTGCATTTCAGTGCACACATCTCTGATGACCTCAGTCACCTGGTCGGTATCTTCCTTGTAGGCCACCCCTAATTCGAAAACATATGCCGACCATTCCTGGGTCATGTTGGACAGGGTCGTTACCGTACCATTAGGGAAAATGTGGACGACACCCGACAGGTCTCGCAGCACAATGGTACGAAAGTTGATCTGCTCCACCAGTCCGCCGGTATTATTTACAATAGCAACATCACCCACCCTGATCTGGTTTTCCATAATAATGAAGAAACCGGTGATGATGTCCCGCACCAGGTTCTGGGCTCCGAAACCAACAGCCAGGCCGAGGATGCCGGCACCGGCCAGCAGAGGAGCAATGTCGAGCCCGACCTCGCGCAAGACGACAAGGATGACAGTGATCCAGATTGCCAGGTATATCGCCTGGCGCACCAGATTAATCAAGGTATTGACCCGTTTGGCCGATTCGGTGGGTGGTTCGCCTTCGATCTGACCCCTCAATACCAAGTGCTGCTCCAGCCGCCCCAGAACCTTTTTCAGAAGTTTGATGGCAATCCAAACGATGATCAGGATAAGAAGGATGCGTAGCATTGTGTCGGTGATTGCCTGCCAGTCAATCTCCATAACGTAATTACGTACGAACTCCATTTATTTACTCCGAACGAGAAAGGAAAAAGAGCAATCTCAAACTATTAGCCAAGAACGTGACACAGGCAACACCTTTCCATTTGATTTGTCCAGTTAAGTGTAGCCTTAAAGGGCACGCAGATGGCGTAATGAATCATGCTTCGGTATTCAGTTGAAGAGCAGGCAGATCAAATAAAATCTAACCCTTTTTCCTTTTATGCCTGGACGACCGCCCCCGGCAAGCAGAACCGATCATCCACGCGTAGGTTGTGAGCAGATCATTCTTTCCAGTCTTCTACAATCAACCTGCTGGGGTCGTGGGCATTAAGCACCTTTTCCACCTCGGCCCTGGTTGTTTCCGGGATGATGATCTTGATTTGTTTATTTTCCTTGTCGATGAGAACCTTTTCCCGCGGGAAACCAGCAATTGTTGCAGTCAACAGATCATTCTGGGCACCTTTGAGCTTGTCTTCGGAATCAAATGTCGCTATCAGTAGTTTATTCATATCATTTCCTTTCATCATTGAAAAAAGATTTAATTTTACGGATGGCCACGTTAAGTTTAATGCTAACAGGCATTCTAACCCTGTCAAGTCGCTCACCAATTGTGCTCAACCTGATTCTGCCTTATGGGCTTCAGGACTGATATTTGTTCCAGGATGTTGAAAAACTATCTGAGCCACTTGTGCATCTAAAACGTTTTTTCACATCCTGTAGCTTGCTACCAACATTCCCGTTTATGAACATTTCAGAACTGTAGCGAGAGGTTCACTGAACCAAAATTGTCCCTTCTCTCCTGAGTCTCAAACTCACGGGTGCGCAGCACATGAGTATAACTCATCCTGACACGGTTCCAGGCCAGCACCCCGCCAAACTGTAAATCGCCCACCAGCGGTTTTTTGTCAACACTGCGGCTGTTGCGAAAACTGTTGCCATCCAGAAAAATATTACGCGCCACTGCACGCCCCTCAACGCCGGCAAACAAATACCAACTGATCCCGGCGGCCGGCAGGAAACTTCTGGTTCCTCTCGATCCGGGCTGAATTCGTGGAGGGCCGTAATCAAGGGGCAAATTGCCTCCATAACGCAGAGTTAAGCCGCCACTCGCATGCGTCAGTACATTGCCCAGCGCCATCTCCAGATGTGGTGTCAGATCAAGCTCCCTTCCGAGAAAGGTTTTCACGACGATGGCCCGCCAGCTACGTTGCCAGCTGAACATCAATCCCGGCTCATTATGCAACTGATGATCCCATCCTTTTGGTTGCTGGGCTCGCACCAGCTCATGAATCAGTTTCTGGGTTTGCTCCGCCAGAGAAGCCGGTCCTACGACGCCGATGGTCAACACCAGTTGATCCAACTGCAAGCCGGTCTCCACCGCAAGGCCAATATTGGAGTACAGCCAGCCGGCGTACGGACGCGCATCTTCTGGAGGATTTTTCTGTGAAATATCGTTGGAGGTAAATATGCTCTGACCAATAGAATAGCCATGCAGCACTTCACCGTCGTCGGGAAACCAGGGGATGGCTCGAGCAAACTTTATGGCCCAATTCGGCGTCTGACTGGAAGCCGGAATCCAGCTGACCCGAACACCGTTGGTATAGTGCACATCGCTGTTATCAAAAACATCATTTTCGTACACAAAGCTCAAAGTACTGCGCCGACTTGTCGACTGATTGTCAGCTGCAAGGGAACTACATGGCCAGGGCGGGAGGAGAAATGCGATTGCCACAAAGGCCATCAGAGTAACAGGTCGCAACATCAGGCTAAATCCTAGGGAAAGAGAAAAAAGGAAGTTTATCAGCCAATGAGTTGATTGCAAGGCCGATTTAGCAGAGCTCAATCCGGCATCTGTTGTATCATTCTCGATACTGTCAGAGAGGCGGAAATATGCTGTCACGCAACGACCCCTTCTTATATTTTTGTTATACTTTGATGGCGTCGCAAAAAGTCCGCCCTCCGGCGTTACGGCGTTTGTTCAGGACCTTGACATACTATATGTATGCCTGCGCCCCTGAAAAACCACCAGGCCTTGGTGGACGAAATTCTTGCTTAACCATCTCATAAGTTTTTGCGAGAGCATCATACTTTAATTTGAACCGAGATCTTTTCAGGGAGCGCTCATGGCTTATTGTCTGGAACAGAACGAAACAACAGCGGATGGTATCCGCAGGATCGCACTGGAACAGATCAATAAAGCAATTCAAGAGGTCGAAAGTCAAAAGATCGACCATCATAAGAAGGTTCATCAGATCCGCAAACGTTGCAAAAAATTGCGCGGATTGGTGCGCCTGGTGCGCCCTTGCCTGGCTGAAAACTACCAAAGGGAAAACGCCTGGTATCGTGAAAGCGCACGTGCTCTGTCAGACATCAGGGACGCGCAGGCATTAATTGAGTGCAGTGAAGAACTTCTGCAGCAGTTCTCAACAACCTTCCTCCCCGGTACCTTTGCAGAACTTCACCAGAGACTGATTTTGTATCGAGACCGGTCGGCAGCGACGACAAGTGATATTGACAAACGACTCGATAATTTCAGGCAAAGAATGCTCCAAGGTCGCACCAGAAT
Source organism: uncultured Geobacteraceae bacterium (assembly GCA_964565445.1). Taxonomy (GTDB): domain Bacteria; phylum Desulfobacterota; class Desulfuromonadia; order Desulfuromonadales; family Geopsychrobacteraceae; genus Pelovirga. Next base: position 8,193 of record CAZMFD010000048.1, on the reverse strand, counting down.
TGCTGACTGGCCACTCGATCAAGGGGGTTTTGATTTACTGGAAGGCGGATTAAAAAAAACCTATGGCCGGGGGCGCAAGGCCATGGCAGCTGCATACCAAACAGAGACGGTCGAGGACTTCCATGAATGGCGCAAGCGAGTCAAGTATCATTGGTATCACGCCCGCCTGCTGCGAAACATCTGGCCCCAGTTGATGAACGCCTACAACGCAGAAATGAAACGACTATCCGACTTGTTAGGTGATGATCATGATCTTGCGGTACTGCAGCAGACCCTTTTGGATTCGCCGGAATCTTTCGGCTCTGATGAGATGGTCCAGGCTTTTATCGGTCTGGCCAGACAACGGCAGATGAACCTGCGACAGCTTGCCCGGCCCCTCGGCAACCGCATCTATCTGGAAAAGCCGGCCAAGCATGGCAAACGCTTCGGTTGCTACTGGAAGGTCTGGCTTAATGATACTTGAAACAACAAAAATCCGCTGGTTTTGGGTCACGACCAATTTTCCCTGTCTGATCCATTACCAGCGTTGCTGGTAGCAAGAGAACCCACAATCGGCACACTTACTGTGCCGATTGTGCTAAATCAATTGGGACTACCGATTGTTGTTACCATATTCTTTGATTGCCTGTTCCCATGCATCGCTCATCTGTTGATAAGCACCTGAAAATCCTTTTTTCATTTGCTCCCAAGCGTTGATAGAACTGTTCTTGAAGCTCCCATAGCGCTCGGCAAGCTCAATCCTCTGTTGACGTAGCGCTTTTAAATTAGCTCTGGTTTCTTGACGAGCCGCCTGGGTCAGATTATCCCAGTTGTTATCAACACGACGTTCCAACTCATCGATTTGGCCGTCAAGCCGTTTAAGTGCCTGATCGATCTCTTTGACGGCCTGGTCACGCTGCTCAATGGAATATTCTTGAAGGGCATTGAGCAACTCTTTTGTTTCCTTTTCAACCTGCTGTGCAGTAACGGTGTCACCACCGGATTGCGCTTGTGCACTCAGCATCGAAAAGAGTGTCATCATTGCTATTAAAATAAAAAACAGTGCTTTTTTTCGCATGGTTCACCTTTCTATATCTGGTTATGAAATTTCCTTGTTGGTACAAATCTTTTTCTTGAATCTTTCCCCTGGGGGAGAAGGTGGCTAAAAGCCGGATGAGGGGGCACTACCTCCCCCCCTCACCCTAACCCTCTCCCTTAAGGGAAAGGGGATCATTTGTATCAATGGAAGATTGGTTATAATCAGCTGAAGTTCTATCGTTTGCCTCTATCAACCAAAATGTGACTTCGCCGACTTAACGGAACTGCCGAGAGATTCCCAAGCGCTTTCGATACCGATCTTGAGATCTTGCCAAGCATCTTCACTGGCATCTTTGAGCTCATTCAATTTTTTTTTGGCCTCATCCTGCTTCGACCGCAAATCTTCAATCTGCTTGTAATATTCGAGCTGTGCATCTGCCTCAGCGGCATCCGCCTTGGCTTTAAGCTTGCTGATATCCGCGTTCCAATCTTCCAGCCTGGCTTCGAGTTTCTTTTCGTATGCTTCTTTCATACTCATGATTGTTCTCCTTTGTTATGTCTCCCCACTGGGTAGCAGTGGCGTTATTGTGTTTTAATTTTCAGCTGATCCTGCATCAAATTCAATGATATGGGGGAAGCGCTGCGGCTCATCAGGGCTGGCCTGATGATACAGTGGGCTATCCTGTCCCACTCTTCCCCCCATGTTGTAGGTAAAAGAGCGAAGGGGCTGATGACGTAACCAATACCCCGTGTAACTCGGGCCGCTTGCACTATAAGCAGAGTGAAAATGCACGAACTCGTCGTGTGGCGCCGGGCGGGATTGCAACCACGGTGACGGCGCCTCGGCAAAGAAAATGGGCTCGATTCGGGCACTACTCGCCGGTAGCGAGCGAACCTGCGGCAGGGTACTGAGCACCGCCTCGCCTTCAAACAACAGCGCATCAGCCGGCAGTTGATCGGTATAAAATTGACGCTCGTTATAGCAGCGGAACGTCAATCGGGTCAGATCGTCACCTTTTTCGGGTCGGAAATAATAACCGACAAAGGGGCCGAAGGTGAGTAGCTGACCCTGATGGACAAATTCGAGCTGCGGATAAAAGCCACGCGGCGTTTCCACCGCTGGCGCGAACGTCGGCACCAGCAGACACATCAGCAAAATCAAACGCCGGATCATGCCTGCCGCCCCCAGAACCGTCCGATCAACAAAATCCCGCAGCCGAAGAGCAGGATTAAAAAACCAAGAGCTACGCCGGGATGCCCGAACCAATCAGTCAGGGTGACCTGGCCGTAGTTGGTCGGCATATAGAGTGCTGGGATCAACGCTTCGTGCAGATGGGCAAAAGTTGCCGCACCCGCCAGCCCGCCAAACAGGGCAAAGATCGCGTCCATGCGCCCCTCACCGACCGCGGCCCAGCAGGTTCCGGGGCAGTAGCCGGTCAGCCCCCAGCCGATACCGAAGATCAGCCCGCCGAGTCCAGTCGCCACCAGGCTGGTCGGCAGCACCCGGGTGGTGCCGACGCCTGCAGCTTCAAGGGCAAACAGGCCGATAGCGGAAAAAATAACCACCAGCAGCATGAATTGGGGGATGTGGCGCTCTTTCATCAGGTGCGCAAGGACCATCTTCTGTGGGTTGGTCGCACCGACCCGTTGAATAACAAAACCGAAGGCGATTCCGGAAAAAAGTCCGATCAAGACATCAGTCATGAGTTAGGCTCCTCTGTGTATAAACGATCCGCGCGGTCAGCATCGCCACTGAAAAAATCACCACGCCGAAATACAGGCCACTGAGTGCCAGCTGTGTCGATCCGGAGAGGAACAACCCAAGGGTGCAGCCGCCGGCCAGGCGAGCACCGAACAAAATCAGGAATCCGCCACTAAAGGTGGCCAGGTAGCGCTTGACCCGGCTTGGCCCATAGCATTTTTCCCAGGCCTGTGGCATGTCAGTGATCGGCTGACCAAAGCTGCGCCCGGCGATAAAGCCACCGATGGCCATCCCGAGAACAAAAGCCATCAGCCAGGATCCTGGTCCCGGCATCATCTGGTAGTGTTCTTTACCTGCGGCGTAATCCGGCGCAACCTGGAGAAAAAAACCTTTCAGGGTGGTGACAAAGCCGCTCGAAGAGGCCGGTGGACCGAAACTGGCAAAAATAAAGACCATGATTCCTGCCAGAGCGATAGCGCTTGGAAGAATCGGCCAGTAGGGCGCGTTAGCCTTGCTCATTGTTAACCTCCACAGGAGATGTAGTCCTTCTTCTGGCTATCTGAAGGAGATTTCTGATCCTCACTCTGTGTTTTGGACGATGTTTCATCACCGTTACGACTTCCGCCAGAGGTCGCGGTCTGCTCGATTTGCGGCGGTGACTGACCACTCAGGACATTGGCAGCGGTCTCGACCGGGTAATAGAGATCCTGCCGTCCCCAACCAAACCAGGAGTTGTCGTAAAGCAGCACATCTTGAAAATCGAGCAGACGCAGGACAAAGTAGCCGAAGGAGGCCCGGCGCGCCGAATGGCAGTAGACGATGACCCCGGCAGTGGGATTCAGGCCGCGGTACATGTCAGCCAGCTCGGCGTAACTCTTCAGCGCCTTGGTATCGGCATCGACCCAGTTGGTTTCGTAATGGATATTGTATGCCCCCGGGATATGGCCGGCTTTCAGTGGACTGCCATCAAGACCGGTGTTCAGGGCCTCGCCGAGGTATTCGGCCTCGGAGCGGACATCGAGGATCTGGTAGTAGGGGTCGCCAAGACGCGCGAAAATGAATTCTTCATCCGTCCAGCGCCGCATCTTGATCTCCTTGCTGGGGGCCTGGTAGAGCAGAGCCTCGCGCTGCTCCGGCTGATTGACGACCTTGCCGCCGGCGTCCAGCCAACCATCAATACCCCGTTCGAGAATCGCCATTTTCTCATGACCAAGCAGATCGAGCACCCAGAACAGGTAGGACGCAGTGGCACCACCATCGCGGGCGATTGAGTCATAAAGAACGATCATGTCATTACGGAACAAACCGTGTTGACCGAGGATCCGTTGCGCCTCTGCCGGGCCGACAAACTGCCCTGCCATATTGGTGGCCGCAACCTCGCGGCGGAACTGGCTCCACGGCAGACGGATCGCCCCCGGGATCAGTTTGCCGTCAAAGTATTCATCGGTGCGCACATCGATAATCACCAACGGCTCCTGTTCTTGTCGTTGCATCAATTCATCCGCACTCATCAGGTAGCGGCTGTTCGAATAAGAATCTCCCCCTTGGGTGGCCGCCGCGGCTAACGCCCACCAGACACCGAGCACGAGCACCAATGCGATCCCGGTCAAACGAACAAAAGAAGGTTTCTGCATATTTTAGCTCCTTAACGAAAATCATCCCCAAACCTGATGGCCCCGGTCCATACCGCTGGTCGCAAAGGCGGTGAAGGCTCCTGTCAGTAACCACCTCCTGACGAGGTTGATTAGTTTATTAAAATCAAACCATCAAGCTTAAACCCTAACAATTCAACGATGGCAGACAATGGATACTTTGCTATTTTTTCAGGTAGCATTTTTCTCCCCTATTGGGATCAATGAAAAAGCTCTTCGAGAAGAAAGAAGCAAAGGATAGGAGTGAAGAACGATATGCTGTCATCTCGAGCGCCGCAGCCGTAATGATGATGCTTTATCAGCGAGCGGGTCTTTCATCACCGGCAAGCAAGGGGAACCTTGAAGGAGAGCTTGCCGGCATAGGACATTGAAATGCGCGAACCGGGATCGTGTCCTCATGGACTTGTTAGTGGATCTGTTTAAGGATTTAACGCAGGAGTTTATTGATGGTCGTCATGACCGTTTTAGAACTATAGGGCTTGGTGAGATATTCATTGCCGCCGATCGCTTTACCGTAACGGATATCCTCGTCTGAGTTCTTAGCACTTAAAAACACGATCGGTATATTTTTTGTTTTAGGGTTTGCTCTGATCTGCTTACATACTTGAAAACCGTTGATTCCTGGAAGGCGCACATCCAGAAGGACCAGATCCGGAGTTTTTTCAGACACAAGTTGCAGTGCCGTATCCCCGGACATCGTCGCTTCAACCTCATAGCCCCCTTTAAACAGGACAATACTTTGGAGTTTCAGCAGGCTCAGGTCATCCTCTACGATCAGTATTTTTTTGGACATGCGTTTATTCTCCTTCCCTGCTTAATACCAATGGCCGTAATCGTAAACAGTGTGTTCGCGACGGTCGTTACCATCAAATTCAACACAATGATTGCGCATATAGTTGTTATCCTGCCCACAGTTAACCCAGCCATCAGAACGTTCAAAAGACCTTACCTGGCGGGTCACAATAAGAAATTGCAATTCGTCTTTGCTTACACTGAGTTCAGTTCCGTCCTTGAGAACGACCTGAACGCTCTTAGTTGCGGGCACAGGATTTTTTTTCCTCGCTAGTGAAAAGCTTACTCATTTGTCTTGTAGAAACCATGATGGATGCCAAGTTGCGTCAGGATGATTCCCTTGGTCTCATTGTCAAAATAATCCCAATAACTGCTCCGGGTCAGCATTCTGAGTTCCTCCAGAAACGTTTGTTCTTTGCGCTCAAAATACCGCTTATGATTCGTACTCATCGCTTGTTTGTGATTGCTACTCTCCCTTTGTTTGGGGTTGATATTCTCCGCTTTCATACGCGTAGCCTCCCAGCCTCTATCACGAGATGCAAGATTGCATCATTCGAATTAAAAAAAACATGTCTTCACTCTGCTAACAGATCAACAAATAAGTGATCTGTACGACTTTCGTCACAGTTTCACTCTTTTCTGTGTGGGTTTATCATATCGTTGAAATGACAAGGAAGACAATCAGCAGGCTACTACTTAACTTAAGAGAGGATAGCTACTTTTTTAGTAGAAATTTGCTACCTGGGGAACTTAGTTTCGAATGCTTTAACAAAGCGCACAACAATTAACCGGTGGGTTTCTGAACAGGACTAATACCCTATAACTCATAGAATGTTTCAACATTGCGCAGGATTTTGGCGGGTCAACAAGGCATGACCGACGCTGCCTGGCCATAGCTAATCAGTGTCAGACTAAGTTGACAGACAGTCAAGAATAGCTTCCTGCAGATCCTCAAATCTCACCGGCTTTGTCAGGAAGTTATCCATGCCTATCTGTAGACAAAGCTCTCTGGTCTGTTTCTCGGCCCAGGCAGTCAGGCCGATAATTTTGACAGATTCTTTTTTTCCGGACTCTTCGCGGCGAATGTGGCGCGTTGTTTCCATTCCATCCATTCCCGGCATCTGCAAATCCATCAGGATCACGTCGAACTCTCCTGTCCGCCATTTTTCAAGACATTCAGGGCCTGAAGCGGCAACATCAACCTGCCAGCCCCAGGATAGCAGTCTTTTCCGGATGAGTATCTGTATCATCTCATCGTCTTCCGCCAACAGGATAGAACAGGCCGGGCATGTCCCGGCGACAGCATCAGGGCAAGCCACATTAACCGGCTGATCAGCTGGTGCTGGAATCTCAAGCGGCACCGTGAAGCTGAACTCACTACCGGCATCCTCGCTACTACGCACTCCGATATGACCACCCATCAGGGTCACCAACTCTCGAGAAATTGCCAGTCCTAGCCCTGTACCCCGGTATCTGCGGTGGCTGAAACTGTCCACCTGACTAAAGGCCTTAAATAGTTTCCCCTGCTTCTCCTCGGGTATCCCGATGCCGGTGTCAGCCACGGCAAACGCTAAAAGGCTGTCTCTGACCGTGACATTGATCTTCACTTCCCCCTCCGGGGTGAATTTGAGAGCATTGGCCATCAGGTTACTCAGAATTTGTTTCAATCTGAAGGAATCACCAATCACGATTGATGGCACCTTCTTACTGATCTTAAAACTTAGCTTCAGGTTTTTTTCTTTAGCAGAAGCATGGAACATCATGACGACATCGTCCAGCCAATCACGCAGATCAAAAGGATTCTTTTTAAGTTGAATTTCTCCAGCTTCAATGCGAGAAAAGTCGAGAATGTCGTCAATCAGGTTACGTAGGTGATTACTCGCATTTTCGGCAAGTTCAAGAAGTTCGTTATGCTCGGGATCATCGTCAATTTCTTGCAGATGCTCAATAGCTCCCAAAAAAACCGTCATCGGGGTGCGAATCTCATGGCTCATGTGGGACAGAAACTCTCTTTTTGCAAGGTTCGCCTTTACTGCCGATTTTGTCGCCTCGCCCAGTTTTATTTCAACATTCTTGAGTTTATCGATGTTGGTTGATGTGCCGATCCACTTAACAATCTCACCTGTCTGGTCGCGGATCGGGGTGGCACGAGTGAGATACCATACAAACGAGGCATCCTTGCACTTGAGCCGGTGTTCTATATGAAAATTGGAACCTGAAGTAAACGAACGGGACCAGGTGTTGAGGGTTTTCTCCACATCATCAGGATGAATCACAGATATCCATTTCCATCTTCCATTGGGGTAAACCTCAAATCCCTCGAATTCGCGATAGCGCTCATTAAAATAAGTCGGTTCTCCGTCGGGATTGGCGGTCCAGACCAATTGGGGCATAGCATCAGCCAGCTGCTGCAGGTTTTCTTTGCTGGCCTTAAGCGCGTGTTCAATCTGTTTGCGAGCCGAAATGTTGTGGACGAGGATCTGGCAGGCCGGTAGACCCTGCCAACTTGTCGGCCCTGCTATAATCTGGACATCGATAGGAGTCCCATCCAGTCGTTTCCATTGGCATTCCAATGGAAACATCTCGAAGTTGTTGTTGCAAACCGTATTGATCCGCTCGCGGACTAGCGTGTGATATTCCGGGCTAATGACCTCAACGATATCTAATCCCACGACTTCCTCTGGATTTTTGATCCCGAGAAGATCTGCCGCCGCCTTGTTGGCATAGACCCAGCGATGTTCAACATTCACCAGAATCGCTTCAGGACTCAGTTCTGCCAGTGTCCTGAATTTTTCCTCCTGTTCTTGTAGCCGCTTCTCTGTTGAGATGTTTTGAGTAATATCTTTCGCCATCCCCATCCACTCAACAAGCTCCCCTTTATCGTTGAGAATCGGTATCACCCGGGAAAACGTCCAGCACGGGATAACGTCAGAGCAGGGTGTCTGATGCGTCAGTTCAAAGATTTCTTTGTGACGGATGGTCTTTTTAATGGCTTTTAATACGCCTGCCTGATCCTCCGGACGGATAAAT
>CAZMFD010000047.1:0-21965 GCA_964565445.1 uncultured Geobacteraceae bacterium | reverse complement strand
ACTATGCATGAGCCGGCTGCAAATCCAGCTGTTTGGCTCAGATTTCCGCTCCTTTTTGGTCCATAGCTACGGCTATGACCCCGCAAATGACCGAAAATCTGTTCTCAAACTTCTGAATCTTCGCTGCGACTCGTATAGTCCGACAGGCTCCTGGTGTTAAGTGGATAACCGCCTGTTTTTTTAAAGCAGGCGCCCTGTTTTAAAAAAGATCAAAGGAGCAGGACATGAAAATTGGTGCAAACTATCTCGGGGAGGGACGCTGTGAATTTGTCGTCTGGGCCCCGCAAGTAAAAGACATGGCGATACATATGATCAGGCCTGACGAGAGCATCATACCCATGACAAAACTTACACAGGGTTACTGGCACCTGCTGGCAGAAGAAATTATGCCGGGAACAGACTATTTCTATCAACTCGATAAAGACATTGAGCGGCCTGACCCCGCATCCTCTTGTCAGCCGGAGGGCGTTCATGGGCCTTCCCGGGTTGTTGATCAGAACGCCTTTAAATGGACGGATCAGGATTGGCGCGGACATTCACAGGAAAAATTGATCATCTACGAACTCCATGTCGGTACGTTCACCCCCGAGGGCACCTTTGCCGGAGTGATATCGAGAATTGCCGACCTTAAGGCCATGGGAGTCACTGCGATTGAATTGATGCCCGTTGCTCAATTTCCCGGGGAACACAATTGGGGCTATGATGGCGTGAATCCTTTTGCCGTGCAGAACAGCTATGGCGGCGTGCAGGGCTTAAAAGAACTGGTTGATGCCTGTCATCACCAAGGCCTGTCGGTGGTTCTGGATGTTGTTTACAATCACCTTGGCCCCGAAGGCAATTATCTGGGCGATTTCGGCCCTTACTTTACCAGCCGTTACAGCACCCCTTGGGGCGACGCCATCAATTTCGACGGGCCGAGGAGTGACGAAGTCCGCAAGTATTTTAGTGATAATGCCTTGTATTGGTTGCAACACTTTCACGTCGATGCGCTACGTCTGGACGCTATCCATGGCATCTTTGATTTTTCCGCCAAGCCATTTTTACAGGAGCTGGCAGAAAAGGTTGGTGCCTTCGCTGAAAAACAGGGTCGAATCTTTCCTTTGATCGCTGAAAGCGATCTCAATGACGTTCGCGTGATCCATCCCATTGAACAGCATGGCTACGGTCTGGATGCCCAGTGGAACGATGATTTCCATCATGCCCTGCATACGTTGCTCACCGGTGAACAGCATGGTTATTATGCAGACTTCGGGGCAGTTGAAGACCTGGCTAAAGCTTATCGGGAGGGCTTTGTTTATTCTTGGCGCTATTCGCCCTATCGGCAGCGTCATCATGGCAGCTCTTCGGCCGATCGACCTGCCAGGCAGTTGGTTGTTTACAGCCAGAATCATGATCAGGTGGGTAATCGCACGAGCGGACAACGGTTGATTACGCTGGCAGGCTTTGAGGCAGCCAAGCTGGCAGCAGCGGCGGTTCTTTTTGCTCCTTACATCCCGTTACTATTTATGGGGGAAGAGTATGCTGAGGAGGCTTCTTTCCCCTTTTTTGTCGACTTTGCCGATGCTGAACTTCAAACAGCCGTCAGAGAGGGGCGCAAAAAAGAATTCCAGGATTTTGACTGGTCTGACGAGCCGCTCGATCCAAATTCCCTGGAGACTTTTCTGCGCGCGAAGTTGAACTGGCAAATACGATGCCAGGATCAGCATGGTGTCATGTTGGATTTCTATCGGACCCTGATTAAGCTGCGCCTGGACTTGCCGGCTCTGGCGCAGCTTGACAAACAACAGCTGGAGGTGTCTTTGCCGGTCGGTGATCAGCTGATCTTGATGCGGCGTCGGCACGAGCGCTCGCAGGTGCTTGTTCTTTTGAATTTTAGTCACGAGGAGATTTCTTTTCCCTTTCCCGCTCAGTCGGGAACCTGGGAGAAATTGCTGGATTCAGCAGAATCCCGTTGGGCCGGTCAAGGCAGCGCGTTGCCGGAAAGCACCCGCGGCGTACAGCAAATATCGATGGCACCATTGAGCGTGGCTCTTTACCGTTTCAATCTCTTGCCGGAGGGGTCTCTGTGATGCGGATACCGAAGGCAACCTACCGTATCCAGTTTAATCCTGACTTTGGTTTCCGCAAAGCGCTGGAGATCATCTCCTATCTCGCCGATCTGGGTATCTCCGATATATATGCTTCGCCGATCTTTCAAGCCAGAAAGGGTAGTGAACATGGTTATGACATAGTCAATCCCGCTGAACTGAATTCCGAGTTGGGTTCTGCAAAGGATTTTTGCCAGCTTACTCACCAGGTCAAAATATTGGGTCTGGGTTGGCTGCAAGATATGGTTCCCAACCACATGGCCTTTGATGCACAAAACCCTTTTATTGCCGATATCCTGGAAAATGGACCTGGTTCCGTTTTTAATGGCTATTTTGATGTCGACTGGGATCATTATGATGAGGCTATCCGTGGCAAGATTCTGGCCCCATTTCTCGGTAGCTTCTACGGCCAGGCTCTGGAGTCAGCGGAACTCAGGCTGGACTACACTGAGAGCGGCTTTGCTGTAAATTACTATGATCATCACTTCCCCCTCAAAACCGAAAGCTATCTGACAATCCTTGCTCAGGCCATTCCTGATCTGCTTCATGATTTGGGAGAGGAGCATTCTGATTATATGCAGTTGCTTGGTGTGCTTTATATCCTTAAGACACTGCCCGGCGAAATTGACGCTGACGAGCGTCACGACAAGGTCAAATTCATCAAACAGGCCCTCTGGGCACTTTATGACAAAAACCCGACGATCCAACGAGCTATTGATGTAGCAGTACGGTTTTTTAACGGACGTCAAGGTGAGCCGGAGAGTTTCAACGCGCTGGAGGCTATCCTTGCCGACCAATGGTTTCGCCTCTGTTTCTGGAAAGTCGCCACCGAAGAGATCAATTATCGCCGGTTTTTCAGTATCAACGACTTGATCTCTGTGAAAGTTGAAAATGAAGATGTCTTTCTTTCTACCCATGCTATGCCTTTGCGTTTGCTGCGGGAGGGTCAAATCACAGGACTCAGAATCGATCATATCGACGGTCTCTTTGATCCGTCAGCTTATCTGCGGCGTCTCAGAAAGGAAACACCGGCAACCTATATAGTGGCTGAAAAAATTCTGGACTGGAAGGAACCTCTTCCCGATTGGCCCGTTCAGGGAACCACAGGTTATGATTTTATGCACGTGGTCAATGGCATTTGTTGTCAGGGAAACAATGAAAAAGCCATGTCACGCCTCTACCGGAGCTTTACCGGAGCACGTCAGTCCTTTTCCGATCTGGCCTATGAAAAGAAGAAACTGATTATCAAACGGCACATGTTCGGTGATGTCAATAATCTTACCTGTCTCCTTAAAAATATCGCCAGCCGTCATCGTTATGCCAGTGACATCACAATGGACAGTATGAAACAGGCGATAGTCGAAGTCCTGGCGTTGTTGCCTGTCTACCGTACCTACCTGGGTCCTGATGAAATACGGCAACTTGACTGCCGGATAATTGAGAAATCTATCGCTCTGGCGAGAGACAAAAACCCTGAACTTCTAAACGAGCTGGATTATCTCGGTAGGGTCCTGATGTTGCAGATGGAGGAATTTCTACCCGCCGAGGAGCGCCCCCAGTGGTTGCATTTCACCATGCGTTTCCAGCAATTCAGTGGGCCCATCATGGCCAAAGGTCTCGAAGATAGCGTCCTTTATAGCTACAACCGATTGCTGTCCCTTAACGAAGTGGGCGGCAGCCCCGAAAAGTTTGGATTATCACTGGAGGAATTTCATGCCTTTAACCGGACGCGTAGTGAATCCTGGCCTCATTCACTGAATGCCTCAACAACTCACGACACCAAACGCAGCGAAGATGTGCGATCCCGTTTGAATGTTCTCTCCGAGATTCCCCAGGAATGGGGGCGTCAGGTCAAAAACTGGAGCCGTATTAACCGAAGTCTGAAGAGTACAATCAAGCGTCATAAAGCCCCGGATAAAAACGATGAATATTTCCTTTACCAAACCCTGATCGGTGCTTTTCCCTGCGCGAACGAGAGTGATCCCGTTTTTTTGCCCAGAATCAAGGACTACATGGTCAAGGCGGTGCGTGAGGCCAAGGTCCATACGGCGTGGATCAAACCGGATGAAGCTTACGAAGAGGCGGTTCTGTCTTTTGTTGACAAGCTTCTGACCTTGGATGGGGAAAATGCTTTCCTGCGGGAATTTTTGCCTTTTAAACGCAAGGTGGCTCATTTCGGGATGCTCAACTCCCTGACCCAGACGCTGATCAAAATGACCGCTCCAGGCGTTCCGGACTTTTATCAGGGTACCGAATTCTGGGATTTCAGCTTGGTTGATCCTGACAATCGTCGGCCTGTTAATTATGCAAAACGCAAATCCTCCCTGCGGGAAATTCGCCAAAGATCGCTAAGTGACTTGCCGGAATTGATCACTGAATTGCTTGCAACCATGGAAGACGGACGAATCAAGCAATTTCTTGTTTATCAGGTACTCAACCTTCGTCATCGCATCCCCTTGCTGTTTGAGGAGGGGGATTATCTTGCTCTGGAGGCAAGCGGGCCCGGTAAAGATCATGTAATTGCCTATGCCCGCAGACATAAAGATAGCTACGCGATTACGGTGGCGCCACGCTGTCTAGCAGGGTGGATTCAGGAAGGCACCCTGCCTTTGGGGGATAATGTATGGCAGGAGACATATCTGAAACTGCCGATGCCTGATCAAGTCGGGTGGCAGGATATGCTCAGCGGAGCACATTTGTCAGGAGGATCGAAGGTAGCGATCGGCAGCATTCTGAACCGGTTGCCTGTGAGTCTCTTGCTTAATGCCGGGCATTGACCTTTGTGGTGCTGTCGTGATTGGCGTGGCCGATAATATTCAGCGATCACTTCTGGTCGGACGTGACACTAAGATGCCGGACTATATCGTTCTGCTTGCGACTCTGAGTGGGTTTTCAATGTTCGGCATGAACGGATTTGTTCTTGGACCCTTGGTTGCTGCGCTTTTTATTGCGTTCCGGGAAATTTTTATGCGGGAATTTAACCCCTCGGAAAGCGGAAATTCCAATGAAAATTCGGCCTGTTGATTAATTGTGCCGAGTGCGTGGACATAAAAGCTAATAGTGAAATGAACGGCGGTGATCATGAAGACTGACAAACAGCGCAAATTGATAAAAGCAAGTGAAATAAACGCCTGGCTCATTGATAAAACGCCGCTGCAGATCGCTAAAAAAACCGCCCGTCTGGATCCTGTCCAACAGGAGGCGATTTTTCGGCAGATAGACCGGGAGTTGTCGCTGGATGTTTTTAAACAGCTCAACGTCGCCCAGCAGGAACGGATGCTGACGGTAGTGGCGCAGGAACTCGCCTTTTACCTGGTCGAAGAACTGGACCCCGATGATCGAGCGCGGTTGTTCAATGAACTCCCTGCTGCTGCGGTGGAAGGCTATCTGGCGGAACTCAGCGCTGAAGAACGCCGCCTCACTAACCAGCTGCTCAGCTATCCGGAAGAATCGGCCGGGCGCATCATGAGTCCTGAGTTTCTCGCTTTGCGCCCGCAGATGGAGGTTGCTGAGGCGCTGGGTTTTATCCGCAAATACGGCCACAAGGCTGAAACCATTCACACCCTGCCGGTGACCGATGAACAGAACCGGCTGGTGGGGCTGTGTGAACTGAGCGATCTGGTCCTAAGTACTTCCTCACAGCGGGTATCTGAGATCATGCACAAAGATCTCCATGCCGTAACAGCGGACGCTGATCAGGAAGAGGTTGCCCGTCTCCTGCAAGCTGCAGATCTGCTGGCCATACCGGTGGTGGATGAGGATCGGATGCTGCTGGGGATCGTCACCGTTGATGATGCCATGGATATTCTGACCTTGGAGGAGGGCGAGGATCTGGCCCGTTCCGGCGGGGCAGAACCTCTGGGACGTCCTTATTTTTCTGTTTCAGACTTTCGCCTCGCGAAATCGCGGGTGCTGTGGTTGGTGATACTGATTTTCGCCGCTACCCTGACGGTGCAGGTGCTTAATTTGTTTGAATCAACGTTGGAAACGGCCGTAAGCCTTGCTCTGTTTATTCCCCTGTTGATCGGCACCGGCGGCAACGCCGGCGCTCAGTCCTCCACGACCATCGTGCGCAGTATGGCGGTCGGAGATGTCCACCCCAGCGACTTTGTTCGTACCATCGTGCGCGAAGCACGCGTCGGTTTTCTGCTGGGGGCCATGCTGGGCCTGCTCAGTTATCTGCCGGTCAGCCTGTATGCTGGAAACGCTCTGGCGCTGGTGGTTTCACTTGCGCTGGTTTCAATCTGTACCCTGGCCTCTGTGGTCGGCTCGATCATGCCGATCGCTGCCCGCTTCTTCGGGGTCGATCCGGCGGTTGCCAGCGCGCCTTTTGTCACCACCATCGTCGATGCTACCGGCTTGCTGGTCTATTTCCTGATCGCGAAAGCGGTTTTGAATCTCTGAGTTAAAAAAGAGCTGTATTGACACAGCGTCTTTACGTCAAAGGAGTGTTGCATGACAAACAAAGATGAACAAAAAAATAATCATCAGCACCAGAGTGAACATGATGAGCATGACGGGCATGACGGGCATGACGGGCATGACGAGCATGACGGGCATGACGAGCATAATGGCCACGAAAACCATCATGCGATGATGGCCGCCGATTTCCGGCAGCGCTTCTGGATCAGCCTGGTGCTGACGGTTCCGATCCTGATTCTCTCGCCGATGCTGCAGTCCCTATTCGGGTTTGCTGAGGTTATCTCCTTTCGCGGCGACCTCTATGTGCTGCTGGCCTTCTCCTCGGCTATTTATTTTTATGGCGGCAAGCCTTTTCTAACCGGACTCTACGACGAGATCAAAGATAAACAGCCGGGGATGATGACCCTGATCGGCATGGCGATCAGCGTCGCTTATTTTTATTCTGCGGCGGTCGCGCTGGGTTTGGCGGGCTCAGTTTTTTTCTGGGAGTTGGCTACCCTGATCGACATCATGCTCCTTGGGCATTGGATCGAGATGAAGTCGGTCATGGGGGCCTCTCAGGCACTCAACGAACTGGTCAAGCTGATGCCATCCGAGGCTCATCGGGTGAATGAGGATGGCTCAGTTGAAGATGTGCAGGTCGACAAACTAGAAAAAGGCGATCTGTTCCAGGTGAAGCCAGGGGAGAAGGTTCCCACCGATGGCACGGTCAAGGAAGGATCGTCGCGGGTCGATGAATCGATGGTAACCGGCGAGTCCCGCCCGGTGCGCAAGGAAGAAGGCGAGCAGGTCATCGGCGGCACCATTAATGGCGATGGAACCCTGAAAGTGGAAGCAGAGAAGGTTGGCGAAGAGACCTTTCTTTCCCAGGTGATTGAAACGGTGCGCGACGCCCAAGAATCAAAATCCAGATCTCAGGGGCTTGCAGATCGGGCGGCATTCTGGCTGACGGTTATAGCCATCACGGTCGGGTTTATCACCCTCGCCTCCTGGCTTCTTGTCGGCTCACCATTTGTTGACGCCATGGAGCGCATGGTGACTGTCATGGTAATTACCTGCCCTCATGCACTCGGGCTGGCAATCCCTCTGGTAGTCGCCACCTCAACCAGCCTTGCGGCGAAGAACGGCCTGCTGATTCGGGAGCGCAATGCTTTTGAAGCAGCGCGCAATATCGACGTAATCGTTTTTGACAAAACCGGAACCCTGACCGAAGGAAAATTTGAGGTCGGTGGTGTCGTTGTCTTTGGCAAGCAGGATGAGCAGGAAGTCCTGCGACTGGCGGCGGGGCTTGAAAACCATTCTGAACATCCCATCGCCGAAGGTATTATGCAGGAAGTGAAAAAGCGCGAAATTGAAGTGCCCAAGAGTGAGGATTTTGAAGCCATCAAGGGACAGGGTATTCAGGGGAAGGTCGAGGGGCGGTCGATCATGGTGATGGCCCCAGGTTATCTCGAGAACAATGATATCGACTATGATGCAGAGTCTCTGCAGGAACATCACGACCAGGGTAGAACGGTGGTGTTTGTCGTGGAGGACGGCACCGCCCTTGGCGCCATTGCATTGGGTGACACGATTCGTGAAGAATCCGCTGCCGCTCTTGAGACCCTGCGCGATATGGGAATCCGCCCCATGATGATGACAGGGGACAAGGAGCAAGTAGCCGCAGCGGTGGCTAAAACTTTGAAAATCGAAGATTATTTTGCTGAAGTCCTGCCTAAGGATAAGGCCGAAAAAATCAAGGAGTTGCATGATAAAGGCTTTAAGGTTGCTATGACCGGCGATGGCATCAATGACGCTCCGGCGCTGGCTGAAGCCGATCTCGGGATCGCGGTCGGAGCCGGGACCGACGTGGCCATCGAAACCGCAGATATCGTTCTTGTTCAGTCAAATCCCCGGGATGTGGCCAATATTTTCCGCCTCTCCCGTGCCTCACACAGTAAAACCGTGCAGAACCTCATCTGGGCCACCGGCTATAATGTTTTTGCTATTCCCTTGGCTGCCGGAGTTGCCATTCGCTGGGGCATTGTTATTTCACCGGCGATGGGAGCGCTTATCATGTCTCTCTCAACCGTTATCGTAGCCGTTAACGCTAGATTACTCAAATTGAACTGATAGATGTTTTTTTTGAATAAGTTTTTACCACAAAAATACTGTTGAAGCAGGGTGCAGGGAATGACGAGAAAATCATTGAATGCGAAGAAAAAAAAAGAACAGATTCAATCCCCTTGGTCGCTTTCCATCGGGGAAGTAACCGAGCACTTTGAGCTTGATCCGGATCAAGGACTCAGTAAAGAAAAAGCTCAAAAGAGACTTCATTCCTACGGCCCCAACCGGCTTCACCGGAAGCAGAAGGTCACTGTGTGGCAACTTCTGGTTAATCAATTCAAAAGTCTGGTGATCATTCTGCTTGGAATCGCGTCAGTAGCGGCTTTCCTGTTCGGCGAATGGCTGGAGGGGGTTGCAGTGGCGATTGCGCTGGTGCTCAACGCAGTGATCGGTTTTTTCACCGAACTCAAGGCAACCCGCTCCATGGAAGCCTTGCACCGTCTGGAGCAGATCTCAGCGCGGGTCCACCGGGGCGGGCAAAGCAGAGAAATATCAGCCACCGAGCTGGTGCCGGGTGATGTCGTGCTGTTCGACGCAGGGGATCTCGTGCCGGCCGACCTGCGTTTGATCGAAGCCAACCGGCTGCAAGCCGATGAATCCGCCCTGAGCGGAGAATCAGTTCCCGTCCACAAATCAACCGATGAGCTTGATCAATCCACACCGCTGGCCGAACGCGCCAACATGTTGTTTAAAGGCACCGCAGTGACCTCAGGGTCAGGAGCCGGCATCGTCACCGCCACCGGCATGGAGACGGAATTAGGTACCGTCGCCGGTCTGGTGCAGGAGGCGGAAGATGAAATGACGCCGCTGGAGAAACGGCTGGAACGCCTGGGGCGGAGGTTGGTCCTGCTGACCCTGATATTGGGCGTCGTTGTCGCGATAGCGGGACTGATCGGGGGCCGGAACATGGTGCTGGTGCTGGAAACCGCCATTGCCATGGCCATCGCTGCAATCCCTGAAGGGCTGCCGGTGGTGGCGACAATTGCTCTGGCGCGCGGCATGTGGCGCATGGCCGAGCACAACGCTCTGATCAGCCGCCTCGCCGCGGTGGAAACCCTGGGGGCAACCACGGTCATCTTCACTGACAAAACCGGCACCCTCACTGAAAACCGCATGCGCGTGCGCAGGTTCATTTTTGATGAGAAGGAGATCGAAATCGGAGAAGATGGCACGTCTCTGGACGATCCTGAAGAGGATGGACGCTTGCGGAAGATTCTGCAGATCGGCGCGCTGTGTAACAACGCTTCTCTCGATCAGGAAGAAGAAATTGGCGATCCCACCGAAACCGCCCTGCTGCGTGTCGCTACAGCGGCGGGGGTGCAGCGCAAGGAGCTGCTGGAAAAATATCCTGAAATCCGCGAAGAAGCTTTCAGTGCCGAAACGAAGATGATGGCGACCTTTCACGACCACGAGGGTGAGATTCTGGTGGCTGTCAAGGGGGCACCGGAAAAGGTGCTGGAATGCTGCGCCCGCCTGGCTGGAGACGGCGAGGTTGTTGATCTGTCGCAGGATGAGCGTAACCAATGGGTGGAGCAGAACCGTTCGTTGGCCGAAGAGGGAATGCGGCTGATGGCCATGGCCTATAAAGAGGTTGACAACAAAAGCGACGAACCCTATGCCGATCTGACCCTGTTAGGGTTTGCCGTCCTCCACGATCCGCCCCGTCAGGATGTCCCCGACGCGCTTGAAGAGTGTGCAACAGCCGGAATCCGGGTCATCATGGTCACCGGTGATCATCCGGCCACCGCGCGGGGAATCGCTACCGCAGTCGGTCTTCAAGTGAATGAATCCAACACCCTGACAGGAGATGTTCTCCAGGACACGGACTCACTTTCAGCAGCAGAGCGGGAAAGGATTCTGGGCGCCTCAATCTTTGCACGGGTCACTCCCGAGCAGAAGCTCTCGCTGATCTCACTTTATCGCGACAGGGGAGAGATCGTTGCCATGACAGGGGACGGGGTTAACGATGCACCGGCGCTAAAAAAAGCGGATATCGGCGTGGCAATGGGTAAGCGCGGTACTCAGGTCGCGAAAGAAGCGGCCGACATGGTGCTCAAAGACGACCGCTTTGGTACCATTGTGCTGGCCATCCGCTATGGGCGGGGTATTTTCAACAATATCCGCAATTTTATCTACTATCTTATTTCCGGCAATGTCAGCGAAGTCGCTATCATTACCCTGGCAACAGTGGTGGGGGCACCGCTGCCCTTGCTGCCACTGCAGATCCTCTATATTAATCTGATCAGTGATGTGTTTCCCGCCCTCGCGTTGGGTATGGGTGATGCTCGGTCACAGATCATGCAACAGCCGCCGCGTGATCCTGATGAGCCGGTGCTGACGCGTAATCATTGGCTGGGGATCGGTGGCCACACGCTGGTTTTTTGCATCGCTGTGCTGGGGGCCTTTGCGGTTGCCCTGATGCTGTGGGAACTCCCCCCGGAGCGCGCCGTTACTATCTCGTTTTCTTCACTGGTGCTGGCACGCTTGTGGCACGTCTTTAACATGCGCGACCCTGCAAGTCCGCTGTTACGCAACGAGATCACTACCAACCCCCATGTCTGGGGCGCGATCGCTGTTGGCTTGGGCTTACTCATGGCGGCTATTTATCTGCCGGGCCTCTCAAAGGTTCTCGGCCTGGTTGCCCCGAGCCCCCGGGAATGGCTGTTAATTCTGGCGTCCAGTCTGATTCCCCTGGTAGTCGGGCAGATGGTTAAGCTGCGATCCAAAGTATCGCAATAGGAGTATTGGGGCGTGATCAGGCTAAGAGTGTTTGATTAGGGATCCGACTAAGTGGCTAGTTCGGTCCGATCCTGGTAGCCCACCACAGATGGTGTTCTACAATTTTGGGCATCCGAATTTCCATCATCTGCCTCTTGCCAAAGCCTTCTATGTTGATACACTTTTACCGTCTGTCACTTCTTTATCGAGGGTGCTCGTACGCTGAAAGGGTTTGCCCACCACCTCAAAGAGGAATAAAGGATGTACCGAACGTTTTTTTTACTTTTAATCGCCATTTTGGTTATTGGAGGCATGACCTATTATACCCTGCGGTTTCAGTGGCCTCGGGACCGGGGTCCGAAGATGGTCATTGCTGATGGGGATCTGCAGCGAGGGCGCCTGATGGTCCTTGAATTTGGCTGCTCGGGTTGTCATATTGTTGCCTCCGTTCGTCAAGCTAGGGGGCGCGTCGGTCCTAACCTGGAAAATATCAGGGAGCAGATCTATCTTGCGGGGATATTGCCCAATCAACCGGATAACATGGTTCAGTGGCTCATGAACCCTCGTGAAATATCACCTCAGACAGCCATGCCTGATCTCCATGTGTCTGAGCAGGATGCACGTGACATCGGTGCTTTCCTCTATATGGGAAGCCGGTACCGAATGTCACAGGCAGCAGATAATGCGACACATTAGCCCCCTTAAGCTTCCCGTTTTTATCTGACCGCTGCTTTTCTTCCTCCGCCGCCGGCGCTCCAAGGGGAGGTGGTTATGTCCATGAAAAAACCTGTTAAGAAAACTTGTCATAGCAAAGAAACCGGTCAGCGGAATCAAGGCCTATTATCCGGATTTATATTGCTGATAGCGACCCTGCTGCTGGTAGCCTGCAGCGTTGAGCGTCCGCACTCCATCCTCGATCCGGCTGGTCCGGCAGCCGGCCACATCGCCACCTTGTGGTGGCAGATGTTCTGGGTATATGCCGTCGTTTTTATAGTGACTCTGAGTTTGCTGACCCTGGCGTTACGTTCCCGGCGGCGCGAGGGCTCGCCCATGGGATCACGCTTTGTCTTTGCGGCCGGCGTTGCCATTCCGGCCCTGATTCTGGTGGGAATGCTCATATTAACCCTGCAGACGATGGACAACCTACAAGCCACAGCGGAAGATCTCAACGTAAAAGTAATCAGCCATCACTGGTGGTTTGAGGTCCAATATCCCGAACAGGGGGTAGTGGATGCCAATGAAATTCATGTTCCGGTCGGCAGCATGGTCCGTTTCGAGTTGAGCGCTGCTGGCGTGATTCACAGTTTCTGGGTTCCCCGTCTGGGCGGTAAGCGCGATATGCTGCCGGATTATTATACCGAGCTGTATCTGCAGGCAGACGAACCTGGTGTCTATCACGGCACCTGCACCGAATATTGCGCCGGAGTGCATGCTCTTATGGGTTTTCGCCTGGTGGCCCATGAACCGGAGGATTTTTCCCGCTGGTTGGAGCAGGCTGCGGATCCGCCGCCACCGCCTGTTGAGCCGCAGCTTCAGCGCGGCCAGGAGGTCTTTATGCGCAGTGGTTGTGCTGGATGTCACACCATTAAAGATGTGGCGCCGGGGACATTAGGTCCTGACCTGACCCTGATCGGTGGACGCCGTACTCTGGGAGCCGGAACCCTGGAGAACAGCAGAGGCAATCTGGCCGGCTGGATCGCCAACGCGCAGGCACTCAAGCCGGGGAATGAAATGCCAATGTCCTACCTGGAGCCTGGAGATTTACACGCTCTTGTTGATTATCTGTGGAGCCTGCAATGAAGCCGGATGAACTGACCGAAGAACGCTTCACCCAGACCTGGATGTCGCGTCCCGGCCTGCTTGGTTGGCTTGCCGAGGTCAACAACCGGCCGCTAGGCGTGCGCTATATGATCACTTCGCTGGTGTTTTTTGCGATGGCGGTGGTGATGGCGCTGGTCATGCGCACACAACTTGCCCTACCGGACAACAATCTGCTCGCGCCCGACACCTACAATGCAATTTTTACCATGCATGGCTCGACCATGCTGTATCTATTTGCCGTACCCTTTGTCGAGGGGTTAGGGCTCTACCTCATCCCTCTGCTGATCGGCGCCCGCGATGTTGCCTTTCCCCGGCTGACCAATTTCGGTTACTGGATGTATCTGTTTGGTGGTCTGATTTTCTTTGCCAGCTTCCTGTTCGGCACCGTGCCGGATGCGGGTTGGACGGCCTACACGCCATTGTCCGGTCCGAAGTATTCAGGTCCCGGCATGGATTTCTGGCTACTGGGTCTGGGATTGCTGGAAATTGCCGGCATTACCGCCGCCATCGAGATCGTGGTCACCATTCTTAAATTCCGCGCCCCGGGAATGGCTCTGGCCAACCTGCCGCTGATTGCCTGGACCTATCTGGTCATCGGTTTCATGATCTTGTTTTCCTTTCCTGTACTGTTGCTTGCAACCCTGCTGCTGGAGTTGGATCGGGCTTTTGGTTTCCAGTTTTTCAATCCCGATATGGGTGGCAGCTCACTGCTCTGGCAACACCTGTTCTGGTGGTTTGGACACCCTGAGGTGTATATTATTTTTCTGCCTGCGACCGGTGTCATCTCGACGATCATCCCGGTCTTCGCCCGGCGCCGTATTGTGGCTTATCCGCTGATTCTCGCTGCGCTGCTGATTACCGGTTTTGTCAGCTTCGGACTCTGGACCCACCATATGTTTGCTACCGGACTGCCGGAACTGCCGATGCTCTTTTTTACCGCTGCAAGTTTTATGGTTGCGCTGGCTGCGGGAATTCAAATTTTTGCCTGGATTGCCACCCTCTGGGGCAGCCGTCCCCACCTCGGTGTGCCGATGCTCTATATCCTGGCGTTTTTTTATATCTTTATTCAGGGCGGTTTAACCGGGGTGATGGTGGCAACCATGCCCTTCGACTGGCAAACCCATGAAACCACCTTCGTTGTAGCACACTTTCATGATGTGTTGATCGGTGGCGCTGTTCTGCCTTTTCTGGCGGGTCTTCATTATTGGATGCCCAAGATAAGCGGAAGGTTGCCGGGTGAACTCTGGGATCGGGTCGCTGTCGGCATTATTTTTGTCGGCTTCAACCTGACCTTTATCCCCCTCTATGTCGCCGGTCTGTTCGGTATGCGGCGCCGAATATACACCTATCCGGAAGACATGGGGATCGGAACCTTTAATCTGATTTCGACAACGGGTTCCTACATGCTCGCTATCGGCTTCGCCGTTGCCCTGGCAAGTCTGTTATGGTCCAGCCGCTACGGTCGACCGGCACCCAACGATCCCTGGCAAGGTGGAACCCTGGAGTGGTCTTTGGCCTCACCGCCTCCGTCTTACGGTTTCCGCAGTATTCCGGTGGTCAGAGATCTCTATCCGCTGTGGCCGGTCGCGTCCGGAAAACCTTCTGTTGATCCAGAGGCCGAGGATCACTATACCCGCGAATTGAACCGCGTGGAAGCCGCCATGGATTGTCGACCCGCCGCCTGGCGCGGCACCCTGGTCACCGACGGGATCAACGGCCGCCCCCTCGCGGTTCAATCGCTGCCGGGACCGACGCTGCTGCCTTTCTGGGTGGCAGTTGTTGTCACCCTGGCGACGGTGTTTTTTCTTGCGCAGTACTACCAGGCATCTGCTTTGGCGGCAATGGTTGCTTTGGGCATGTCATTCTGGTGGATCAGTCGTGAGCCGGTCTATGATCGTGAAGAGGCAGATATGCTGGTCACTCGTTTGAGACTGCCTCTGCTGACCACCGGCAAGCTTTCCACCGGTTGGTGTGGATTGGTGGGTTTTCTGGCCGTTTTGTTTACCGTGCTCGCCGCACTGATTTTTTCCTACTTCTATTTACGCCTGTATTCTCAACAGTGGCCGCAAGGCGACATTCCACTGCCGCAACTCGGTTCCGCTGCGCCGATCTTTGCCTTGTTGGCCTGCGCTGGTGTGGCACTGTTGTTCAGCGCTTGGGGATGGCGCCATCAACGCCGCACTATGCTCAGATTGGGCATGACGGCAAGTATATTATTGGCAATCATCTTTTTCTGCGCGCAAATTCGCTCCCTCGCAGCAGAACCTTTTCTTCCCTCAACCAATGCCTACGCTTCAATCTTTTTGACCCTTAACGGATTTGTTCTGTTGTTGACGCTGGTCGGGGTCTGCCTTTTGATCGGTACTCTTGCGAGGGTCATCCGCAAGAAAGACCAGCTCCTGGACACCAGGCTTGTGCTTTGGCTGCAGAATAGTGAAATGTTCTTTTTTTTCAGTGTTTTTTCCGGCTTGTGTGGTTTTCTGATTCTCTATCTTGTACCCCATCTGCTTTAGGAGGAGGGTTTATGCCTGGTGCTGACATAAAGACTTTCGCTCCGCAAGAATGGCGCCGCTGGTTTGCCTTTCTTGGGGGTGGATTCGCCTGGACTTTTCATTTGTTGTCCATTTATGTGGTTGGCGAATTTGGCTGTGTCAGCGGAATGGATCGCAACATCTATGCAGGAATTAGTATGGTGGCCTGGATGATCCTGATACTCAGCGCAGCGGCGCTGAGCATCGCAGTGGCGGCGGCTTTCGTCGGCTATCGAGATAAACTCCACGATAAAGTGCAGGAAATTTTCAGCCCCGAGGATGACGGTGGGCGTTTTCTTTCCAGTTTCGGGTTTTTGCTCAGTAGCTTGTTTGTCCTTATTATCTTTGTCGAAACGCTGCCGGTTTTTGCCTATCTGGATGGGTGTTGACTTGTTTTGTGCCGGTTGCAAAAAACGGAAATAAGTTGCGAGAAAATTGACATGTATCGACTCCATGGTACGATTTAACTTCTAGTGAGTGTTCATCTGGAAACGGTGAATTATCACGAGCTGGATTTCATCCGTGAGCAGAGCGCTTACGGGTGAAAGCAGTAACTTTTCACTGAATGCAGTTTTTCAGGAAAACCCTAACAAAGGAGGAGATTTATGTCAGTTGTCAAGGTTATTGAAGTTCTGGCACAGTCGGACAAAGGCTGGGAGGACGCTACACAAAACGCAATCGATGAAGCGGGCAAATCAGTCAAAAACATCAATTCGATCTACATCAAGGAAATGAAAGCCGAGGTTGTGAACAATAGAATCACTAGCTATCAGATCAATGCTAAAATTTCCTTTCTCATCAATGGTTCTTAAAAGGTCGATTTCAATAAGCTCTGTTGATTAAAATCAAAGTCGTCACTGGTCGTGAGTCCGTCCGGGGCGACTTTTTTTTGGGGTCCAACCTGACCACCTTTTTACTGAAGAAGAATTTTTACAAAATCTTACGTATCTATTACACACCACCGACGCCATTGTGCTGACTATCCTCGTAGAAGTGCTGTTTCTTGGTGCTGCGAGCCTGACGCTGATTGTTGCCGCCGCGATTCCGGTGACTCCGTACCCGAAGATCTCAAATGTTGCGGGTATCGAAGTAAATGGGACAGGTGTAGGCGGGTGACGTTACGGCCAGCCGATGTAGGTATCAACTCCATCTAAAAAAAGATCATACTGGCTTTCCATCGCCTCTTTTAACACATTGGCGGGAAATCCTCTGGCGAGGTTGCAGCGTAGTCCGACCCAGCCGATGGCATCGATTGGGCCAAGGCTCATCAAGTAGCCTTTCTCCTGGTAGTGGTAAGAACGCGGCCTGCGTCCGGCGTGCAGATTAACGATATTGTGGGCAACCAGCTTACCTTTACGTATCGCCGCCTGGGCGGTAAGCTGGTTCAGTCCGTTGCCGGCGTAATCGGAACAGTCGCCGGCGCTGAAGATGTCCGGTAGTAAAACCCCTTCGATCTCGATTTGTCCACAGGGATTGGTTGGCAGGCTTACCGGTGCTCTCTTGACACCGGCAAACAATAATGTCGCCGCCGAGTCCAGTTGATATTCTCTGCCATTTCCGCATTCCTTGAGCATAATGCTTGTATCGTTTTGTTCCAGGTATTCAGTCTCCGGCAGATAGGTGATTCCCTCCTGTTGCAACTTACGGACAATATAGCGATGGGCACCTTCGGGCATGAGGGGCAGGGTGCGATGGTTCATATCGATGAGCCGTAAACCGGCAGCAATTTTCTGCCGCCGAATCAGCGCCCTTAATTCGAATAATATCTGCAGCCCGGTGGCGCCGCCACCGATAAATGAAATATCCAGAGGTTGCATGGCAGCACGGGTGCTCCATTCTTCAAGCAAGGCCGGTCCACGTCCTGCCATCAGGTGTTCCAACCCGTAAACATGGCTTCCTTTGGGTGGAACCAGCGCAGCTGCACCCGTGCTGACAATCAACCAGTCAAAATCGAGGTTATAATCTCCCAGCGGAATTTTTTTCTGTTGTTGCCAGTGTTTTAAGGTGTTGTGGTCAATCTGGAGTTGCTGCTGGTGGAAAGTGAATCCAAAACGTTCTGCTAATTGGGCATACGGAACCTTGAAGTCGACAACGGGTGTTGCAAAGGTTTTGTGCAGGTTGGTTATTTTGCAATGATCCTGGTTGGCGTCGATCAGATGCAGTTTCAGCGCCGGGTTTTTTTTTGCCAGACTGATCAGACTTGACAGTCCAGCATAGCCGCCACCGATGACAACTACGTCAGCCATAGTGTGCTCCTTTCTGACCGAGGGATCAACATCTAGTATCTATCCTTTCAGCGTGGACACGTTTTAAACGTTGAGGTTGTCGGCACCGTCTCCGAGTTGACCCATCTCGGGCAGTTGGATCGGATCACAGCAGTTTTCCGCCAGACGGGCTTTTTGTCCACATTGACCACACTTATAATCAGCCGGCTGAGAAAGACAGGCCACCATCTGCTTGCGCCCCTCAGCAGTCAAGCTACAGAGATGAATATGATGATCTTCAGTATGTTTGCAGAGAAAATTCACTTCGTGTGCCATTTTGGTCTCCTTTGATGTCTAATTGTTTTTATAAAATAATATATTATAGTTTTGTCCAAGACAACAAGGGCGACTCTTTTTTTCAAATCGGTAACGCTGGAGACACGCTCAGGCTTTATATCACAGATATTTTTTTGCGGAAGCTCCAGAAAAAAATACCAAACTGCCCCTCTACACAGAATTATAACAGGCTTTGTGGCCGACTTTTTTTCAAGCATAAAAAAATCTGTTATCATGTGATGTGTAGGTTTATAAATGTCACTGATGTTCAGTTTGGATGGAAGCGAAAACTCATTGCAGATTGTGAAAACTGCTTATTGTGCCATTTTGCCATAAGGAGGTAACTTGCCCTCAGGAAGAGCAACAACATCCGGTGGTTGCCGGTTGCAGCGTTGGTCTGTCTTCGCGCTACTACTCGCGCTGTTAAACCTTTCGGGCTGCGCTATGCGCGGGCAGGAAAACTGGCATGATGTGTCGCCGGATCGCCCGACACCGGTCTCTATCAATCTGGCCGAACAGGCCCGGCAGAACTTCAATCAGGCGCTTGACGCGCAGGGGCTACGGGCCGCAATTGCCACCTATGAGCAGGTTCTGACCGTCAACCCGGGGGACAGCCAGGCTTTAACTGCCCTGAGTACTCAACATATCCTGCTTGGCACCGCCTATACATCAGGGCGCCACGCAAAGTCCCGGCACTTTCTTATTGCCATGGACTATGCTGAACGGGCTATGTACAGCAACCAAGCGTTTCGGGCAGAGGTAGCAACCGGTACTCCCCTGTGGGATGCGGTTGATCTGCTTGAGGACGATCAGCTCGAAGCGATGTTTTTCTGGGTGAAAGCATTGCACTATCAGTTCAAGGAGGGGTTGACCCTGGTAGGTAAAATTGTCAACATCCGGTGGATGGAACATAGTCTGAAGGTGCTTGAGCGGATTGTCGAGATTGATCCTGAGTTTGGTGGTGGCGGGGTGGAGTTTGCCATGGCCATCAGCTATGAGGTGCTGCCGAGCCGCTGGGGCGGATCTTCGGAACGCGCCGACGCTTACATGCAGCAGGCCGTTGAGGCGCACCCGGACTGGCTGCTGCCACGCTGGGCGCGCGGCCGTTATTATTATGAGATTCGTGGCGAGCCGGAAAAATCACAGGCGGACCTGGCCTGGGTCGCCAGCCGCAATCCCCGGGATTACGCCGACCCCAGGGCATGGAAGCGATTTTTCCAGGCTGACGCCGGCAGTTCCTTGCACTGATCCGGCGTAAGATCCCATTCAGATCTGTAGCAGTCAATCAGTTTGAAACCTGGATCAGTAGGTCATGCCCGTTTGATAAGGGTAAATAAGATCTATTAGGATTATGTGATAACGGCTGATTGGCTACCAAGGAGTTAAGCGTGGCAAACACATTGACGATAACGAGACCAGACGACTGGCATATCCATTTACGGGATAACGCGATGCTTGCAGCCGTTGTGCCTGTCACCGCCCGCGTTTTCGCCCGCGCCATCGTCATGCCTAACCTGCAACCTCCGGTGGTCACCACGGCCGATGCCGAAGATTATTACCAGCGAATCAAGGCGGCAACTCCTGCGGCCAGCGGCTTTGAACCCCTGATGACGCTGTATCTTACCGACCACACGACGCCGGAGATGATTCACGCCGCGGCAGCGCAGGGTCTGGTGAAGGCATGTAAGCTCTATCCGGCTAATGCGACTACCAATTCGACCCAGGGTGTGACCGACCTGACCGCCCTGAATGACACCTTCGCGGCCATGGTCGACACCGGCTTGTTGCTGCTGGTACACGGCGAGGTCACCGCGAGTGATATCGATATTTTCGATCGCGAAAAAGTCTTTATCGATCAGCAACTGGCACCTATGGTGGCCAGATACCCGCAACTCAAGGTGGTGTTCGAACATATCACCACCAGCGATGCCGTCGAGTTTGTCCTGGCCGGCGGCCCAAATATTGCCGCCACCATGACCCCCCAGCACCTGATGTACAACCGTAATCACATCCTCGTCGGTGGCATCAAGCCCCACAACTACTGCCTGCCGGTATTGAAGCGCAACACCCATCAACAGGCGCTCCAGGCCGCACTCGCCGGCGGTTCTCCGAAGTTTTTCCTTGGTACCGATTCAGCGCCTCACCTGCAGCAGGCTAAAGAGAACGCCTGCGGCTGTGCCGGTTGTTACAGCGCCCCGGCGGCCCTGGAACTGTATGCCGAGATTTTTGAGCAGCTGGGAATACTGGATAAGCTCGAAGCTTTTGCCGGTTTTAATGGCCCGGATTTTTACGGCCTGCCGCGCAACCCTGACACCATCACCCTGGTGCGCCAACCGTGGCAGGTTCCGACCTCAGTCGATGTGGCCGGGCAACCCATGGTGCCATTCTGTGCCGGTGAGACTCTGCAATGGCAAGTTGTTTAACGATCCCGTTAAGTTGCTGCATCGCAGCCAGTCTTCGCAATCTGTTCCTGCTGTTTGAACCCATCTGCAGAGAGATGATAAAATCGATACAGGTCCATGAATAGGTAACTATTCAGCTGTCATCCTTGTCATAGGATCACTGATCCTGTGCTGAACAGATACCATAAATATTCCCTTCATCGCTGCAGGAGCCTGTGATCATGACCGACAACAACAGATTCCCTCCGGAAAATAATCAGCCTACTGGATATGTTCCCCCGAAGATCTGGACATGGGAAAACGAATCAGGGGGTGCCTTTGCCGGTATTAATCGTCCCACTGCCGGGGCACGTCAAGACAGCGAACTGCCGGTTGGCGAGCATCCCCATCAGCTCTACTCTCTGGCTACCCCGAACGGCATGAAGGCCAGTATCATGTTCGAAGAGTTGCTGGAAGCAGGATTTGCCGGCGCCGAATATGATGCCTGGTTCATCAATATCGGTAAGGGCGATCAGTTCGGCAGTGGTTTTGT
This sequence comes from uncultured Geobacteraceae bacterium, assembly GCA_964565445.1. Taxonomy (GTDB): domain Bacteria; phylum Desulfobacterota; class Desulfuromonadia; order Desulfuromonadales; family Geopsychrobacteraceae; genus Pelovirga. The sequence goes on along the minus strand of CAZMFD010000047.1, from coordinate 806 downwards.
GGAAGTGAACCCCAACTCCAAGATACCGGCCCTGGTTGACCGGCAACCCAAACAAGAATCCGGTGCGCCGGCAGAACCTTTACGGGTTTTTGAGAGTGGTTCTATTCTGCTTTATCTGGCGGAAAAGTTTGGCGCGTTGCTACCGCAGGATTTGCGTGGTCGCACTGAAACCCTCAACTGGCTGATGTGGCAGATGGGTGCAGGGCCGCTGTTAGGAGGGGGGTTTGGTCATTTTTATGTCTATGCACCGAGCAAGATCGAATATGCTATTGATCGTTTTGTTATGGAGACAAAGCGTCAACTCGATGTTCTTGACCGGCAGCTGGCGAATCATCAATTTATGCTCGGTGATTGCTATACGATTGCGGATATAGTGATCTGGCCCTGGTATGGAAGACTGGCTCTGCATCAGATTTACGGTGATGCGGGAACCTTTTTAGCGGTGGACGAATATCAGCATGTGCAGCGCTGGGCCAGACTGATTGCAGCAAGGCCCGCAGTAAAACGTGGGGTTCTGGTCAATCGTAAGGATGGTTTGCAAGAGCGTCATGCGGCAGGGGATTTTGCGCAGCATATTTTCTGTGAATAGCTCACCATGGAGCCCTTAGGATGATGGACAGTATCGATCGTATTAACGTCATCACCGAAAACGATCAGCTTCTCGAAGTCGATGTCACCAGCTACAACGCAGATGCCATCTGGATCCTGATAGGGAAGGGTGAGCACAGTGTCAAATGCAAGCTGATCCCGAGTCGCAACGAGCTGGCCTATGTCGGCTCGGTCATGGGGCGTGAGTTGATTTATAA
>CAZMFD010000046.1:0-24359 GCA_964565445.1 uncultured Geobacteraceae bacterium | reverse complement strand
ATCGGAATGACCTTGCCGCGCAGATTCAGCACCCCGATGACATGATCGGGCAGATCGGGCACCGCAGTGATCGGCTGAATCCCGATAATCTCGATGACATGGCGAATTTCAATACCATAACCTTCGGTTGCCAGGTCAAATGTCAGGTACATCCCTTCCATCGAATCCTCACCGATCGTTCCGGATTCAACAGCTATTGTTTGCGCTTCTGTCATCAGCTTCTCCTTGTTTTAAGGTTAAACAATCGTTCAAACAACTGAGCAGGTTGTCATCGTCGCAGAGCATCGGATCATGACCAGGTAGTTCCACCATCGGTTGGTTGCTATCACGCTGCAAAAAAACCACCGGAAGTTGCAATTCAAGCGCATTCTCCACCAGTTGACATTCAGCAGCAGTGCCAAGCCAGGAGCTGATCAGCACCAGATCAAAAGAGACAACCTGGAGCTTAATAGCTTCCAGCCAGTTCAGCGCTTCGGCGGCACTGCGTGCATAGGTTCCGGCGATATCATCAACACTGAGCAAAAATGCCAGTGGCGGGTGGTATCTGATGTTGGGTTCATAAAGCAGAATCTGGTTCTTCATCTGCAGCCCCCGATCAGGCAATTGATACTGGCAGTTTTTTTTGCAAAAACAATGTACGACAATCATATTTAGCAAGATAAGTGCCAACCCTGTAAAAACTATCAAATACCTGAAATAACAACCTTTTACCTATAAAGCCCAAGAAACAAAAAAGGGGCCGACATCAACTTTTATTGATATCGGCCCCGAAGAAACGTACTATCTATCTGGATTATCTATCTTTTAGTGGAAATCAACTAAAAACACAAACCATCAACCCAGGTTGATGATGAAACAAGGAAAAGTTCACCCCCCTAGCTTGACTGCTGATTGATCGGCAACTGCAAACCAGCACTTCTCCTCTGCTAGCAGCGCAGTAAACTCAGGAGCCGGCAGGGGCTTGCTGAACAGGTAGCCCTGCACCGCATCACATTCGTTAGTCACCAGAAACTCCAGTTGCTCCTGGGTTTCCACGCCTTCGGCAATCGCGTCAAGTTTCAGGTTGTGAGCAATATCAACGATACTGGCAACAACCGAGGCACCGGAAGGATCGGTGGTCACATCATGAATAAAGGACTGATCGATCTTCAGACTGTCAACGGGAAAACGGCGCAGATAATTCAAACTCGAGTAGCCGGTACCAAAATCATCAAGACTCAAATGCAGCCCGAGGTTTTTCAATTCATGCAAGGTCTTGCTGGCTCGTTCGGGATCATCCATGATCATGCTCTCGGTCAATTCGAGTTCCAGTAGATCCGAGCTTACCCCGAAATTATTGAGAATGTCTTTCACCGTCTCTGCCAGATCGCCGAGGCGAAACTGCCTAGCTGACAGATTAACGGCAATCCGAATCGGGGGCAGACCCGCCGCCTGCCAGCTCAGGGTCTGGCGACAGGCCTGTTCTATCACCCATCTGCCAATCGGGACAATCAGACCGGTCTGTTCAGCAATGGGAATAAACTGGGCCGGGGAGACCAGCCCGCGCTGCGGATGGTGCCAGCGCAGCAGCGCCTCACAACCGGCAATCAACCCGGTGCGCAAATTTACCTTAGGCTGGTAATGCAGGCTCAACTGATGATGATCAACTGCCAGGTGCAGATCGTTCTCCAGTTCCAGGGTCTCAACCCCCTTCAGCCCCATGGCGCTGGTGTAGACAGCACAACTATCCCCACTTTTTTTTGCTTGATACATGGCAATATCGGCGTAACGGATCAGGGTGTCGCTTTCATCACTATGATAAGGAAACAAACTGACACCAACACTGGCCGACAAATTAAAGCGGCGCTGACCGATCTCATAGGGAGCTCTCAACGTCGCAGAGATACTGTCAACAACCGCCATAACACGATCCTGGTCGGCTATCTGGGTCAACATGACAACAAATTCGTCACCACCAAAACGCGCAACCGTATCGGTATCCCGGACCGCTTTTTTCAGCCGCTTGGCAACATGACACAAGAGCTCATCGCCCAGGGCGTGACCAAGGGTATCGTTGACAATTTTAAAGCGGTCGAGATCAAGCAGAATCAGAGCAACAATCCGGCCGGAACGCTGGGCGTAGTTGATTGCCTGATCGAGTCGATCCTTAAGCAGCACGCGATTGGTCAGTCCGGTCAGCAGATCATGGGTGGCCTGAAATTCAAGCTGTTTTTCATACTTTTTCTGGGTGGTAATATCGCGGGCGACATGAATGTAATATTCCTGATCACTGGTGGCAGGAAAAGGTGTCGTGGTGACTTCAAATATTTTTTCATTCTGCTGGTGATGAACCATCCCATTATGGGATCTACCATCCCAGGTAGTCTGGACTTGTGGGCACTCAGAGCAGACACTGGTTTTACTCCACAATGCCTCGCAGCAACGCTGACCAATCAACTCGCCGGGCGCTGCCCCGGTCATACCGTAAGCCGCTGTGTTAGCCCGAACAATGCGCATCTGCTTGTCATGAATGGTGATCACCTCACTCATGGCATCAAAGGTGGTCTCCCACTCCTGCCGGGCCTGACCAGCTTCGGCATCGGCACGCTGGCGATCCTGCAGAGCAGACCATTCTCGCAATGAACGCTCAACAATGCGCGGCATCGCAATAAAGGTTTCGGGGGTTTTAACAATATAATCAAGAGCCCCGGCCTTGATCGCTTCAACCGCCAGCTCCTCACTCCCTTGGGCGGTCATAATCAGCACCGGGTAGGAACGCTCCGCGTCAGTACTTTTAAGATATTCTATCGCCTGGCCATCGGGCAGATTCAGATCAAGAAGCAGAATGTCGGGGCGAAAGATACCGATCTGCTGGCGGCATTTTTGCAGACTATCGACAACGCAGACATCGAATTGGCCGACATGTGCCAGCAGATAGCGCTTGATCGCATTGGCGTGGGACAGTTCGTCTTCCACAACCAGGATGCGATTGACCATAGTATTCACCTGGAACTCCTGATAGGGTTAGCAACTTACGAACACAGCCGTACTATCTCCATAGCAATTTTCTGCAATGGGATGACCTGTTCTGCCCCGCCGAGTTTGATCGCCTCTTTAGGCATGCCAAACACCACGCAACTGGCCTCATCCTGGGCTATCGTGCGGGCCCCGGCATCACGCATTTCTTTCATCCCTTTGGCGCCATCATCGCCCATACCAGTCATAATGGCGGCTACGGCGTTTTTACCGGCGTAGCGGGCGGCACTGCGAAACAGCACATCGACTGATGGCCGATGGCGCGACACCAACGGACCATCCTTTACCTCTACATAATACCGGGCCCCACTGCGTTTAAGCAAGGTATGCCGATTCCCCGGTGCCAGTAAGGCACGACCACGCACTACCGTATCACCATTCTCGGCTTCTTTAACAGAAATCTTGCATAACCCGTCAAGACGGTGGGCAAACGCCGCAGTAAAACTCTCCGGCATGTGCTGGACAATCACGATACCCGGGGTGTCCGCCGGTAACGCCTCCAGGAAAATCCGCAGGGCCTCGGTGCCACCGGTGGATGCGCCGACCACAACAATCGATTCTGTGGTCTGAATCATCGCCTTAGCGTTCGATTTGCTCAACATAACATCGGCATTGAGCTTGGGCTCGACCGTCAGGGAAGGTCGCTGTACCACCCCCGGCTTGGTACAGGCTGCCGCCTTGACCGCGTCGCAGATACGGACTTTGGCTTCCTGAAGAAACTGTTTGGTGCCCATACGCGGTTTTTCGATGATCTCAATAGCGCCCAGTTCAAGGGCCCTGAGAGCTGTTTCCGAGCCACTGCCGGTGAGACTGGAGCACATGACGACCGGGATCGGATGCTGGCTCATGATCTTCTGCAGAAAGGTCAGACCATCCATGCGTGGCATTTCCACGTCCAGAGTGATCACATCAGGGACCTCATCCCGCATCCGTTCAGCGGCGATGAAAGGATCGCCGGCCGTTGCCATAATTTCGATATCCGGATCCGAAGACAGCACATCAACCAGGGTCTGTCGTACAACTGCCGAATCATCAATAATGAGCACTTTGATTTTTTTAGGCATCTCTGGCTCCTTGCACGGTCACCATCCATCGCCCATCAGGGCTACGCATATCACCCGCTCAGATCTGACGCAGACTTTTATTCAGGCGCTTGAGAAAAACCTGACCGGTATGTGGGTAAAAAATCAGTTTACGTCCTTGCTCACCGCCTAAATCCTTAGCCGTGACCGGCAAACAGTAGCTGTCAAGAACAGCAAATGCGGCTTCAATGTTCTGTTGACCAACGGTTTTGGCCCTGATCCCTGCCACCGCCCGCAACACATCACCGCCGCCAAAGACTTTGGCAATCAACTGCTGGCGTTTGATCTTACGGGCCTCGAGACAGTCCACCATGTAGTGAATGGAACTGTCGACATATTTAAAATCGTTGCGGCTTGACGGCCCCCGGGTTTTGTTATGATAGGGCAGCATGGCGTGGCAGATCGCCCCTGCCCGATGGCTGGAGCTATAGAGCACAACCGCAATACAAGACCCTAAGATGGTTGAGACTTCAACCGGTTCAAACTGAACGGATAGTTCACCCGGCTCCAGATAGATGCGGGACAACCCGGCATCAGCACTCATTTTCCAAGCAGTCGATAAACGGTAGGAGCAACCTGGATCAAGGGCACATCACAGCCATGGAGCGACTCCGAGTGTCCCAGAAACAGATACCCCCCCGGAACCAGCTGGCGACAGAATTTATTGACCAGCTTTTCCTGCGTTGGTCGGTCAAAATAAATAATCACATTGCGACAGAAAATCACGTCCTGACGCTCATTAAAACCGAAATCCTCGTCCATAAAATTCAATCGCCCGAAGCGCACCATGTGGCGCTGCGGTGGCGCAATGCGCACCAGCGGGTTGTTTTTATCCTTGCTTTTCAACAAATATTTGCGCCGCAACGGTAGCGGCACCGGTGCGACACGATCAAGATGGTAGACACCCCGACGCGCCATCTCTAATACTCGCGCAGAAATATCGGTAGCCAGAATCTGCGGCGTTATCCGCACTTCCGGATGCTGCAAACAAAATTCACTCAGAACCATGGCCAGGGTGTAGGGTTCCTCACCGGAAGAACACCCGGCACTCCAGATATTGAGTTTGCCTCGTTCTACGGTTCCTTGACGAAAAACTTCCGGCAATGCCATCTGGGTCAGGTAGCTGAAATGGGTCGGCTCACGAAAAAAATCGGTCTTGTTGGTGGTCACCGCATTAATCAGATGGACGAGTTCATCTTCACGGCCTTCGGGGCTGAACAGATACTCACAATATTCGCCATAGCCGCCAAGTCCAAGCTGTCGTAAGCGCTTGGAAAGCCGCCCCTCGAGCATGGTCGTCTTGCCGTCGGGCAGTTTAATCCCCAACTCTGAATAAATGAAGCGACTTAATCGCTCAAAATCTTTCCTGGCAAGACGCATCATTAAACCCCTCTGCCACAGCAGCTACCTGTCAATGAATTTCAGTGGATCTGGATCCTGCGACTGCGCGCAGGATGACACAGACGTCAGTATTCGAATAGAATCTGCTGCCATTCAGCGTGTAGGGAAGCAACGTCGCAGAATCTGGATTCTGCTTTCAAGTCATCCGCGGGGCAGCAACAAAGGCTGCCCCGCGCTGTTTAGGTTAAATACTAGAACTGCTCAAACTCATCATCGAGCTTGTCCTTGCCCTTGCCCATGTCGAGCTGCAACCCCTTACCAGGACTTTTAGCGGCCCCTTTGGCTGCCGCTGCATGACCTATGCGTGCTGCCGCAACCGGTTGCTTGTGCTGCCGCGGGGGAGCAGATGAAAGCTGACCGGAGACCTTGAAGAAGCTGATCGCCTCCTGCAACTGCTCAGCCTGAGAGTTAAGCTCTTCGGAGGTGGAAGCCATCTCTTCGGAAGCCGAGGCATTCTGCTGAATGACCTGGTCAAGCTGCTGAATCGCCTGATTGACCTGCTCGGCGCCGGCATCCTGTTCCTTGCTGGCAGCAGCAATTTCCTGTACCAGTTCGGCAGTCTTCTGGATATCGGGAACCATCATCGCCAGCATCTTGCCGGCCTGCTCGGCAATATCAACACTGGAGCCGGACAGATCAGAAATTTCAGCAGCCGCGGTCTGGCTGCGTTCGGCCAGCTTGCGTACCTCAGCGGCTACCACGGCAAAGCCTTTACCATGCTCACCGGCACGCGCCGCTTCGATGGCGGCGTTCAGAGCCAATAGGTTGGTCTGACGGGCGATCTCTTCAACAATAGAGATCTTATCGGCTATCTGCTTCATCGCTGCCACGGTCTGGTTCACCGACTCTCCACCCTTTTGGGCATCCTCGGCACTCTTGGCAGCAATTTTTTCGGTCTGCATGGCGTTATCAGCGTTCTGACGGATATTGGCGGCCATCTGCTCCATACTGCTGGAAGCTTCTTCGGCCGCAGCAGCCTGTTCAGTGGCCCCTTGGCTCATTTCTTCAGAACTGGCGGAGAGCTGCTGTGAGCCGGACGCCACGTTATCAGAGGAACTGCGGACATCGCCAACCACATTGGCCAGACGTTCAACCATGCCGTTAAGAGCTTTGGCGAGTTGGCCGATTTCATCCTTCTGATCCAGATCGAGCTGCTGGGTGAGATCACCGTTAGCTATCGTTTCAGCAAATTTGACCCCCATAATAATCGGCCGGGTAATCATGCGGGTAATAAACCAGGCCAGGAAAATGCCGATTATCATCGCCGCAACCAGCACCGACAAAACCACTGTTGATGCTTTATTCAACATGGAAGCCGACTGGGTGGATATCTCTGTCGAGGCATCAGTAGCAGCGATTGAAAGGGCTTGCGCTTGTTGTAGTACGTCATCTCCAGCTTCACCACGCTTTACGGCAAGCTGATTATTAAGTTGCCAGTCTTGCATAAATTCCTCTACAACCTGCTGGTAATTGGCAGCTGCAGTGGCTACTGTATTGATTTCACGGATATCTTCTTCGCGACGAAGCTTTGAACGTATTTCATTAAAAATCTCGGTCATATCATCGAACCTGGCAAGGGCTCCCCGTATCACCTCGAGATCACGTAACGCCTGTGCCCTGAAATTGGCAATACGTACGGCATTTCCCAGATCCAAAGCATCATTACCGCGAGTAATCTTCCACAACCGCTCTTGCAACGCCTCCTCATTGGCACCTGCGACGAACTCATTTTCCATCTGCCGGTTTTGGCTGGCGATAAAACCATTCAATCCACCGACAAAGTTACCTGCCGCCTCATCCATCCGCAAGCGTTGGCCATCCATACGGGTATTGACCGCGATAGTTTCACTTACCAGAGATTCATACTCGTTAACTGCTTCTTCAACTTTTTCCACTGCCGGGCCGAGAAGGGTCAGATGTTCCGCGCGTTCGGCCAGCTTACGTGCATCGCTAAGACTTTTCTTCACCACGGCCAGGTTTGTTTGGGCCCCATCGAGAAACCGGTTTTCGGCGGTAAAACCGTAGGCCCGCATCTCATACATGGTTTGTGCGGAGCTGCGTTCCAGCTCATTGGCGATCACGACCTCCGGGACATATTCATCTGCCAGGATCGTAACTTCATCAGTAACTTCATACATATTCCATACGGATACGAGGCCCAATACCAGCGTTAACGCCAGCACCGCGACAAATCCCAAACCGATCTTCATTCCTAATTTCATTCTGCTACCCTCTCTTCCTGTTGAATAGTTATACGTTCAATGCCATTAGGCTTCTTCAACGTCTTTTGTGTTTTCGGGGTCTACGCTGGCCAATTCTTCGCTACTGAACACCCGGTCAATATCGAGGATAATAATAAATTGTTCCTCGCGCTTGCCCATACCCTTGATGAACTCTGTGCGCAGGCCGGCACCAACCCGTGGAGCCGGCTCGATCTGGTCAGGGTCAAGATCAAGCACCTCCTCAACCTGATCGGCAAGGGCACCAAGGATGGTTTTTTCTCCTTCAATGAGAATTTCAACGATGATAATGCAGGTATTCACCGTCTGCGGGGTTGGCTCCATGCCGAACTTGACGCGTAGATCCATCACCGGCACCACCCCACCGCGCACATTGATCACCCCGCGCATGAAATCCGGGGTCTTTGGCACCTTGGTGATTTCCGTGAAATCCAGGACTTCACGCACCTTGGCAATACTCAGGGCGAAGATCTCCTGATCCAGCTTGAAGGTCAGATACTGATTGGTTTCGTTGAAACTGTCCTCACTCACATTGATACCTCCTTTCGGTACAGCTTGATTGATGTTTTACTTCACACTTCACGTTGTGACAGTTGTATTTAATCGTGAAGACTTTCGTTAGTTTCAGCCCCGGCGAGCAGTTGCGGCACATCGAGGATCAGAGCGACCCCGCCATCGCCAAGGATCGTCGCCCCGGCGATCCCCTGGGCATCACGGTAAATCCGCCCCAGAGGCTTGATCACGGTCTGGTGTTCACCGATCACCCGATCAACCACCAGGCCGATGCGCTGGCCTTCGAAACTGGTAATCACTACCTGTTCAATCGTCGGCTGTTCACCGGTAATGTCAAACCAGCGCCGCAGCGGCAAGTAGGGGATCAGCTGATCGCGCACCTTGACCAGGTTGCGTCCGTGGGCTTCATGAACCTGATTTCGCTTCAGTTCGATACATTCTTCAACCAGTGACAGGGGCAGCACATAGCGCTCCTTGCCGATCCCCACCAGCAGGCTCTCGATAATTGCCAGGGTCAGGGGGATCTGCACCCTGATGGTGGTGCCCTGGCCGGGATCGCTGTTGATGTTGATAGTACCGCGCAGTGACTCAATAGCCCGTCGAACCACATCCATGCCAACGCCGCGTCCGGAAACACCGGTCACTTTGGCAGCAGTAGAGAAACCCGAGGCAAAAATCAGCTGGTAGAGTTCCTGCGGACTTAAGCTGTCCTGGTCGCTGATAATCCCTTTTTCAATCGCTTTGGCGCGAATCCGCTCCTGATCGAGGCCAGCACCGTCGTCGGTGATCTCAATAACAACACAATCCCCGGAGTGAATCGCCGCCAGGCGGATAGTGCCATGGCGTTTCTTACCGGCGCTGACACGAAGTTGCGGCGCTTCGATACCGTGATCGATGCTGTTGCGAATCAGGTGAATCAGCGGATCGTTGAGCTTTTCGATCACGGTCTTATCCAGTTCGGTCTCAGCACCAGCGGTGGTCAGTTCGATCTCCTTGCCCAACTCCTGCGAGAGGTCGCGCACCAGGCGCTTGAATTTGCTGAAAGTAGTACCGATGGGGAGCATGCGCAGGCTTAAGGTATTATCGCGCAGCTCAGCGGTCAGACGCTCAACCTCTTCGGCGATGGAAATCAGCTCGGCATCATCACGACCAATAGCGGTCTGTGACATACGTGACTGAATAGTGACCATTTCACCAACCAGATCGACCAGGCGATCAAGACGGTCGGCCGGTACCCGCACCGTGGCCGCGGCTTCCTGACTCTGGCGCTGGGCGCGGGAGGCGCGTACCATTTCCTGCTCGTACAGGGCGACTTCGATTTTGCCCGGATCGACGTTTTTCGAATCGATGAGTTTCTGGCCGATCGGCTTATTTTCGCCGAGGATGCGATCCAGTTCTGCGCTGGTGATATCGCCGCGATCCAGCAGAATCTCGCCAATACGCTTGTAATTGACATCTCCCTCACCATCCTCGCTCCCATCAATCACATCGATTTTCAGATCAACGTCATCCTCAACAAAGATAAACACATCCTTGATGGCGTCGATGCCGCGATCGGTGCTTAGCACTACATCCCAGTAGATATAAAGACTCTCAGGGGTGTAGTCTTCGAGCAGGGGGATGCTGTCGGTCTGGGCGACAACGCGGCAGCTGCCGAGCTCGGCGAGTTCCCGAATCAGACTGTCGGGGCGGGTGCCACTGAAGACGATGCTTTCAACAAGCTTGATGCGGATGCGATAAGTCCAGCTTTCGCCATCACCGCCAGTGGCCAGCTCCTGTACTTTTTTGTCCTGCGTCGGAGCCTCTTTGGGACGCGGTACCAGAGCCTTGAACTGCTGCACCAGGACCGTACCGGCCGCCATATCGACGACCCCGTCTTCCGGCGGGTTCAGCAGACCACGGATATGATCGCGCGCCGACAAGGAGAGATTAATCAGCTCCTGGGTGACCGTCAGGGTGCCACCACGCACCAGGTCAAAAACGGTTTCAACTTCATGGGTAAAGGCGGCAATATCATCAAAACCGAACATGGCGCCCGAGCCCTTGATGGTGTGCATGGCACGGAACACCTTGGCCACCAGCTCCTGATCGGTCGGCGTCTCCTCGAGCTCGAGTAGCGACGCCTCCAGATCCGTCAGCAGCTCGGCGGCTTCCTCTCTGAACATATTTTTCTGCTGATCAAGCATGGTCATCACATCCTTTAGCAAAAGAGGAATCGCTCATTTGTCACACCACATGCAAAACTGATCTTCAGGACACAAAGAACAACCGGCATTGCGCAAAAAACCGGCATGACGAATCACCTCCATGACCGGCGGTGCAGGTGGCCCGTCCCAGAGGAAAAAAACCTGGCGCGATACACAGGTGCGGTGGGCCGAACAGAGCATCTGCAGAATAAAACTGTCGATCTCGGTGACCTGCGCGCAGTTGATGCGGACGGCTTTTTGCTCCTGTTCCCCCTGCTCTACCGCATCAAGTAACAAGCGGCGCAGAGGTTCAGCCTGCTCAATGGTAGCGCTACCGACCAGGCGGATAACCAGGGCCCCGTCTTCGCTGATGGTCTTTTGCAGATCAAGCATGGGTTCATCCTTTCAGCTGCCGCTGCATCTACAGCGGCGAGACAACGGCTATTTGAGCACCTTACCAACGACACCCAGAAGCTGGTCGGGATTAAAAGGTTTAACGATCCAGCCGGTCGCACCGGCGGCGCGGCCTTGCTGTTTGATATCATCCTGACTTTCGGTGGTCAGCATGATCACCGGCAGAAACTTGTAAGCGCCGTTGGCACGGATCGCCTTGATCAACTCAATGCCGTTCATGTTGGGCATATTCAAGTCGGTCAGCACTAGCTTGACCTCTGCGGTCAGCTTGGTCAGGGCGTCCTGCCCGTCCTCTGCCTCGATGACATCGTAGCCCGCCTGCTGCAGGGTAAAAGAAACCATCTGGCGGATACTTTTTGAATCGTCCACCGTCAAAATTGTTGCCATAACACACCTCCCGTTACTGCCAAATGTCTAAAACAACTCAACATTGTCGCCAAAATCCTGATCCTTTTTGATCTTTTTCGTCCCTTGCTTGCCCTCGTCCGACTCATCAACACCATCGGCAGGAGCATCGTCCCAGAGTTCCACTCCATCAGCGGCTGAGGAGTCTTCTCTGGGTTGGACGGCGGGCTCACCATCCCAGAGGTCAATTCCTTCGTCCGCCGACAGGCCATCCGCTGTTGGTGCCGGAGCAACATCATCCCAGAGGTCGACGCCGTCAGCATCAGCAGTTGCTGGGCTGTCCGAGGCAGCCGGAGCACTGTCCCACAACTCGGCATTATCCGCTGTGGCAGCGGTGTCCGTCCCCCACAATTCGCTATCGCCTCCCGCAGGATCAGGATCAGTATCCGCGCCCCACAGCTCACTGTTATCCGGCATGCTCGAAGCAGCGCCGGATGGGGTCTCATCCCATAGATCGACAGCGACGTCGGGCTCCATCGACCCGGTCGCGCCGGTGTCGCCGGCTGGCGTGGCAGTCCTGGTTCCCTGCTTGACCTGGTGATAGATGGTGCGCTCTTTTTCCATGGTATAGCGCGCCTGGATATCGCGACCAAAATCCTGGCGCAGGGTCAACATCAGATCCGCATCCACTTCCGGCAGAGATTCTATCTGTTCGCTGAGCAGGTCAGTTGCCTGCTGCAGTGCGTCCTTGAGACGCTGAATAAATGCCAGTTTCTGTTGCTCACGCGCCAGCGCCTGTTCGAGTTCTGCGCAGTCGCTTTTGACCTGCTGTAACTGGCCGTGAAAAGCGACGAACACCTGTTCCATCTGATCACTGTCAAACCCACCGCCGGCAGGGGTTTCCAGCTGCTGTGAGGCAGCATTGTCGGCATGACCCTGGGCCAGCTGCTGTAACTTGACAATCAGTTCTTCAAAAGCAGTTACCAGCTCCCTGGTGTCGTTGGAAACCGCCACCATACTCTGTGCCAACACCTGCAGAGCCATGCCCGATTGTCCGGATTGGGCCGCTTTGATGATCGCATTCAGGGCGTTCATCTTGATGTGAATGGTCACGGTATAGGTGTTGCGGATGGCCTCCTGCATGTCATCAACCACCTGTTCGGCACGCGCAGCACTGGCACGGATGGTAGTGCCCAGCGTGGCGCTGTCGTGATTGAGTTCTTGCAGGGCACTGATTCCCTGCTGGAGGGCGACAAGGGGAGTATCTTCCTGCCGGCCTGATGATTGCTCGGCAGCGACATCCTGCAGGCGGGCTTTTAAATGAGCAACCTCGTCAATAATATTACCCAACGCCCGGGTCTGGGTTGAATAGAGCTCACCCAGTTCGACGACCAGATTATCGAGCTGGGATTTTTGCAGTTCCATCATTAAACAGGCCTGCCCCAGCTGGCGCTCTTCGGTCAGGGTTGCCGGATCCTCAATTTCTTCCAGGGCCTCGGTGACATGCTCGATGCGCTGGCGCAGGTTATCGTGAAACTGAATCCCCATCACCACCTGGTTGATCTCCGCAGTCACGGCAGCCGCCGTCTGCTCAGCCTTGTTAACGACCGCCACCGAATAGTCGATCAGCTCAGCCACCTTGGCCAGCGCGGTCTGGGTAACGGTGCCGGTTCCGGCCACCAGTTGCTCTAATCCGCTGATGCTGCCACGGGCCTGCTCCAGGGTACGGGTCTGCTCCTGGCGGGCACCGGCAGCTTTATCCTGCAGCACCTCGGTGGCAGCCGCTACCTGCTCTGAAAGATGAACTGTTTCTTCAGCAACCACCTTGAAAGTACTTTCCAACTCACTGTAGCGGGCACATTCGATTCCGGTATTGATACCGACAACCCGCAGAAACAACCCGGACTTCTCCAATACCCGACTTTTGCCGGCAATCGCATCAATCAGCACCAGCATCCCGGCAAGGCGCTCGCACAGATCAACCGCTGTCTGCTGAGCTGTTGTTGTCTGTTCCTGACTGCCCTGGACATAATCGGTGATCCGGGCCAGCACATCCTCGTCCCCTTCTCCTTTGAACAGCGCCATCGCTGCAGCAATTTTCTTGCGCGATGCTGACGACATCGTCTGCACCCGCTGCAAATTCATGCCCAGAGCCATAAAATCGTCTTCAGAAGACGCCACCACACGGGTCAGTGCCGTGCAGACATGACCCAGCGTCTGTTCCTGATCGGGAGCAGCGATTGTCGTCATTGGTGCGTTCCGGTTTGTCATCTGACTTCCTTTTTTTAAGCGATCAATCATCTTCGAGTTCGAGGTAGCTGCGTAACAAATCCAGCAGCTTATCCGCAGAACACAGGATCTGCTGCGGTACCAGCCTCGGCATCTCTCCATCATCGTCACGCTGAACCAACACCAGTGGGAGTCTCAATTCTGCAACCTCACTAAAAAAATCATCTTCAGCCGCGCGATAACACAGGGAACTGATCAGCACCAGATCAAAACGCACAACCTTGTGCTGGGCTGCAACCAACCAATTTTGGGCTTCTTCCGGCGTGCGAGCGTGGGTACACCGAACGTTATTGAGCGTAAGAATAAAAGCCACATAAGGAAGATTGCTGCGACAAGGCTCATATACCAACAGGCTTTTTTCCATGGTGGTCTGCTTACCTTTGTTAAAAAAAAGACACAGTACCTCACTTAGCAATGTTAATGCCAAACTCATGAAAACGCGCAACTGGCTGTTTTTCCTGAAGATCCAGCTCTGAGGTGCGATAAAGACCTGAAAGCAAGCATCAACAAAAGTTGATGCTAATCTCTCCAGAAATGATTTATATTATTGATATTATTGATATTTTAGGCTGGATCAACAAAAGCTGAAGAACATCAACTTTAATTGATAAAAATGTAATTCTTGAGATAATTCAACCCAGACCGGCATCACAAAAAAATGCCTCTGTAGAAGTTGCCTTCAGGCACGATCGCGGTTATAGCCGCTCCCACTTTGGGTTCTGAATAGTTACGATGTCGCAATCTGATGGGAGTTCCCCCTCCTTTTCGTCGTTTGTGGTGCCGTCAATGTTTCCCGTTGATACAGGGCACCTGTACCACGGCCAGAAATAACCCGAGCTGGCGGATAGCATTGACAAATCCTTCATACTCGACCGGCTTGGTGATGTAGTTGCTGCAGCCTAACTGGTGGCAGCGATCAATCTCGCGGGGATCGTCGGTGGTGGTTATCATCACCACCGGAATCTTGCGCAGCTCCGGATCCGCCTTGACCTGCTCGAGGACATCGGTACCATCGAGTTTCGGCATACGGATGTCGAGGAGCAGCACATAGGCCTCACCGGACTTACGCTGCGGCCCAGCGCCACGGCAGAAGAGGAAGTCCACTACCTCCTGTCCATCCTTAAAATGAACAATGCGGTTGGTGACACCTGCTCTGGCCAGATTTTTACGGATCAACAGGGCATGCCCCTCGTCGTCCTCGGCAATTAGAATAATCACTTCCTGATTCATCTTGTCATCTCCACTCATGAGTTGTCACCCTTTGACATAGCGCTTAGTAACTGCCGGCAAAGCAACAATAAAAACACTGCCGCTGCCCAACTGTGATTCAACGTGAATATCGCCATCGAGGCGGGCAAGAATCTGTTTGACCGCTGTCAGTCCAAGCCCTTCACCCTCTGCATCGGCAGGGTTGAGGCGGTGAAACAGTTCAAAAATATTGGCCTGATGATTATCGGCAATGCCGATACCATTATCTGTGACCCGATAGAGGGCTGATTCCCTGTTAACCTCACCACTGATATGAATTCTGGTCTGGCGACTCTGGTCACGATATTTGATGGCGTTATCGATCAGGTTGGCAAACACCTGGTTCAGCTGAGAGAGATCACCCCGACAGGGCGGCAGATTGTCAATCGTCAGTTCAATGCCCTGCTCGTTGGTCTGAAAAGCGCAGGAACCGGCAAGATCCCGCATCAACCCGTTCATGTCGATGGGTTGGACCTGCAGCGCACCACGGACCGAGCGGGAGAGCTTGAGCAGCCCCTTGATCAGCAGATCCATCTGGCGGGTACTCTTGCGGATGCGTTCCAGGGACTGCTCCATCTCCGGCAGTTCATCGCGAACCAATTGTTCAAGAGCAACAGGGTCGCGAGCATCAGCTTTGAGCAGGACACCGATATCCTTGAGGGAATATTCCAGTTCACGGCTGAAACCGTCGACATTGACCAACGGTGAACGCAGATCATGGGAAGCGACATACACCAACTGTTCAAGCTCGCGGTTTCTTGCGGCCAGATGTTTCTCGCTGCGCCGGAGGCTTCTATTGACACGACCAACAGAATAATTTTTCCAGACCACCAGCGCGGCAGTCACCAGCATTGCCAGGATCAGCATGTACACTACTACCCTTCTGATCGTCCAGAAAGGTTCGGGTTCGCCATACCATTGATTCAGCAAGTCGGTATAAAGACTAGACTGAACCAACCCCTCGAGCAACTGGTTAAAACTCTGCAGATGTGGATCACCCGGGCGGAAAAGATACCCTCGCTTTAACGTAAGTAACGGCTCATCCACCGCCTCAACAAAACCCTCCAGCTTCATCGCGCGCAACTTCTGTAACAACACTGGTTCGGGAAAAACAAAGGCGTCGACACTACCCGCCAACAGGGCATTAAGCCCCTCATCGACACTGCTTTTAGATGCCAGGCGAAAGCCTCCGCGGCGCCGTAGTTCAACATGAGCGGCACCTTCATCAATCACTGCGGTGACGAATCTACTACCAGCCAGGTCAGCGATAGAACGGATGCGTCGGTCATTTTTTTTAACAAACGCGCGTACCGGAATGCTCTCTATCGGTACGCTGAAATCAAATTCGGCCAGACGATAGTCGTTGATTCCGAACCCGGGAACAAAGTCAGCTTTTTTGTCCCGTACCAGTTGCGCCGCTGTTCCCCAGTTCTCGGTTGATACATACTCGATGGTAAATCCACCTTCAGCGGCCAGGGTCTCGAGCAGCTCGATAGCGAACCCCGTTGGGCGCCCTTGACTGTCTTCCGTGTAGAGGGGAGGAAAGTCGCGCAATACTGCCACCCGAAAGCTGGCCCCACGCAAGTCCGCAGCAGAAGCTGAACCCGCCAGAGCACCCCCGGCACAACCGAACAGCCATAGGCCACAGACCAGCGCCAACATTATCCTGCTCATGTGACTCCCTCCCCCAGGTCAGAACCCTGCCTCAGGCTGGAATCGACCGCCTGCGGCAGGGTAAAGCAGAAACAACTCCCCTGCCCTTTACCGGCTGATTCGACCCAGATGCGCCCTTGATAGGTTGTGACAATCTTCTTGACCAGAGCCAGGCCCAGCCCGGTACCTTCACTGTTGGGGTCTAGCTGGGCAAACATATTGAAGACCCGTTCGTGATGCTCGGGGACAATGCCGATACCATTGTCGCGCACGTAAAAAACTTGTCCATCGGTCCGCTCTTCAGCGCCGATGTCAATGCGCGGATGGGGTTGGTCGCCCATGTATTTGACGGCATTTTCAATCAGGTTCTGCCAGATCTGGCCGAAGTGGGTCGGGTCGCCGTGCCATTGACTGGTCATCTCGGCGACCACGACCTCAACCTGATGCTGTTGCAATGTACCGCCAAGGACCTTCAGGCAATCCTCGACCATCCTTTTCACCGGTTGCGTCTGCGCGACAGCATCAATCCGCCCGATACGCGACAGGCGCAGCAAGGCATTGAGCAGAGCTTCCATTTTAGCGGTCGCCTGTTTGATAAAATCGATGTCCTCTGTGATTTCTTCAGTATGGTTGCCGGCGATATCTTCCTGCAACATCCCCAGGAACGTATTGATGGTAATCAACGGACTTTTCAGATCGTGGGAAACAATGTAAACGAACTGCTCGAGTTCATCGTTTTTCTGCTTGAGAGCAACTTCAGCTGCTTTACGTTCAGCAATATCTACCGCTGTCGCCGCCAGATATTGAGGCTTGCCCTGGTCATCCTTAAGCAGTATGCCAGTCATCAGCACGGGAAATTCACTGCCATCGCGATGGAGTCGCCATACCTCTTTGGACGCAAAGTTGCCTTTCTCCAATACTTCATCAATGTTTGTCTTTAGCGTGTCGGGTTTGTGAAGAATACTAATATTACGGCCAATCAGCTCTCGGGGCTGATAGCCGTGAAGATTGGCAAAGAACCTGTTGATGTACACCAGTTTCCCTTCCATGTCGGCGATCGCTTTACCGTAAGCAGCATTGTCGGCAATGATTTTGAATCTTCTGTTTTCCTCTTCGCGCTCGTCCAGGGTTTGGAGCAATTGGTTAAAAGCACCGATCAGGCTGTCGACCTCCTTGCTTCCGGTCTCTGCCAGAGCAGACAATGAGTGATCAGGCACCCTCATCTTGCCCAGGGCGTCTACCGTGGTCACAATCGGCGCCAACTGACGACGCATCACCCACCAGAGGACGATGCCGACCAGCAGGGTGACTGCGAGGGTGATCAGGGTCATACGCCGCTGCATGTCATGGATAGGGGCAAATGCCTCAGTAACCGGTGTCATCACCGCAACCAGCCAGTCCGTTGTTTCCAGACTTCTGGTGGTGGCCAAGGTGTCAATCCCCTGCACCGTGGTATAATAGTACGTACTGCCTTCATCATTCAGGATGGCGCGGTCCAGCACCGGATTGATGCCCGGCTCCGGCAGATCGGCCATGATCAGATCGGCATTTGAGGATGTCACAATCATCCGCTTGCTCGCTGAGACAACCGAATAGTGGCCGGTTTGGCCATATCCCATTTCAGTCAGATCGTCAAAAAAGTTCGGTTTGCTCAAATCGATGGCGCCACCAAGGGCGCCGATTACTTCACCACTTTCATTTCGAATCGGTACCGCCAGAGGAATCAGCGGTTGGCCGGTAGACTGACCGATCAGCGGGCTGCCAACAGTGGCACGTCCCTGATCCAGAGCTGCAGCAAAGGCATCGACCCGATCACGGTAATTGAGCCCGATCCGTTCCGCCAGATAGGGGGTATCGGCAATGGCGATGCCTTCTGCGTTGACCGCCAGCACACTGACGTTGAAAAAGCTTTTCAGCAATGGTGTTTGTTCGAGATCCTGCTGCAAGGCCAGTGGGTCTGCCATCAAGTCATCATCAATCAGCGAGGCTTTGTGCTCCAGCGCCGCCAACCGGCTTTGCAGTTCTGTGTCGATCCGTGAAGCCATCTGAATAGCGGCGGAGGTCTGGGCGTTCGCCACCAGTTGACTGATATCCCGTTCGAGTATTTGTGTCGTCAGAAAGGCAAGCACCCACAAACTGAGCAGAAAAACGCCCAGAGCGCTTAACGTCACTCGGGCTTTAATCGACTCAGGCCACAAGGATAATTTCATGGGTGGACTCCCAGCTTAAACGACAACGACAAGGATGCAAACAGACAGCATCAGCTGATCAGCCCCAGGGTTTTGAGTTTATCCAGCAGTGCCGTTTTTTTAATCGGCTTGGTCAGGTAGCCGTCACACAGCTTGCTGAAGGCATCAACCACATTACGAACATCATCAAGCGCGGTCATCATTACAATTCTGGCCCCTTGAGTTGAACGGATTCCGCGCTCTTGCTCCTGCTCGCGAATCAGACGCAAGGCCTCCTGTCCATCCATTTCCGGCATCATGATATCAAGGCAGATCAGATCGTAGGGTTCTCCGGCATCGAGAGCCATGCGCACCATGGTAACGGCTTCGGTGCCGTTGGTGGCAATATGGACCTCACCGTAGACCTTGAGGATTTCCAGCAGCAGTAAACGACAGGTGAAATCGTCTTCGACAATCAGTGTTCTCATGGTGTAGTTTCCTTCTGTTCGTTGTTAGCACTTAAAAGGGTTCAATGTTGTTACGTAGCAGTTGCAATTGCTGGAGCATTTTTTTCACCCCGCTGGAGGCTTCTTCAAGGTCGCCGTCACGGAGCTGATGTTCTGTCGCGGCAGCAACTTCTTTTAACGCCCCGGCAGCGATGGTCGCTGCGGCCCCTTTGATACTGTGAGCGAGCAGAGCGGCCGCCGGATAATCGCCAGCGGCAAAGGTTTCCTCCAATTCGGTGATGCGCTCCGGCACATCGGTGAGAAAACCGTTCACCAGTGCGGTTGCCAACGCCCGGTCACCATCAACCAGAGCAAGCAGGCTGAAGTGATCAAAAATCGCTGAGTCTGCAGCAGGGCTCACCGCCGTGTCAACATGATGGTTCTGAAAAACTTGCGGCTGCGGTTGTTTCAACAACCACTTATCGAGGACTTCCACCATCAGCGGCAGGGTGACCGGTTTACACAGATAGTCATCCATGCCGGCTTGCAGACATTTTTCCCGATCCTGGGCGAGGGCATTGGCCGTCAGGGCAACAATCGGAATCTGAGGATTACGCACCTCAGTGTGCGGTTGCCGAATCTGCTGTGTGGCCTGATAGCCATCAAGCTCAGGCATCTGGCAATCCATCAGGACCAGGTCATAATCGCCGGCTTTTAATGCGTCCAGGGCCTGTCGTCCGTTGTCAACACTATCTACCCGCAGGCCGAGCTTTTCCAGCAGACTCCGGGCATAAAACTGGTTGGTGATATTATCTTCGACCAGCAATACCCTGAAGTTGAAGTCAGCATAACAATTTTTGTGATGCTGCAGACGCGGCGTTGGCGTTAACGGCTCGCTGTGTTGATATGGCTGCTGCGGACAGCCAAATCTTGCCGTAAACCAGAAGGTTGAACCCTGCCCTGTTTGGCTCGTGACTCCAATATCCCCACCCATCAGGTTAACGAGACGTTTCGATATCGCCAGCCCGAGGCCGGTACCTCCATATTTTCGTGTCGTTGATGCATCTAACTGACTGAACTTCTGAAACAACTGATCAACTTGATCGGGTGCAATCCCGATACCGGTATCACTGACTTCAAAACGCAAAACGACCTCTTGTTCTTGCCGTGTGATCGGCAATACCCGCACCGTTACCCCACCATGATCAGTGAACTTGATGCTGTTACCAATCAGATTTGTCAATACCTGGCGCAAGCGACCGGGATCGCCGGTGAGCAACACCGGCACATCAACATCCAGGCTGCGGGCAAAGTGCAAATTCTTTTTCTCAAGGGGTTGTTTCAGAGCAGCACTTAAGTCGCTAAGTAAGCGTGGCAGGTTAAAATCCTCATACTGCAACTCCAGACGACCGGCCTCAATTTTTGAAAAATCAAGAATATCATTGACAATGTCGAGCAGAGCCTCGCCACTTGAGTGCAGGGCCTTCAGGTACCGCCGCTGTTCGTCATCAAGGGAGGTATCCAGAAGCAGGTCGGTCATACCGATAATGCCGTTCAGTGGGGTTCGGATCTCATGGCTCATGTTGGCCAGAAACTCGCTTTTGGCAACATTGGCAGCTTCCGCCTTGAGGGTCATTTCGTTGGCATGGGCAGCAGCAGCTTCGAGCTTCCGGTTGGTAATAATCAGATCCTTGCGTGCCTGTTCACGTTCCTGCAGGATCGTCCATTCACGCAGAGAACGTTCAACAATGCGTGGCATGGCGACAAAACTTTCCGCGGTTTTAACGATATAATCGAGGGCACCGGCCTTCATCGCGCCAACGGCAAAAACTTCGCTGCCCTGGGCGGTCATAATCAGAATCGGATAGGGACGTGGTTCCGGTGACTCTTTTAAGTAATCGATGGCGTGACCATCGGGCAGGTTTAAATCGAGAAGGAGGATATCGGGCTCAAAGCAATCAATCCGGTCGCGACAAAGTTCAAGACTGTCAACAACAGCAACCTCAACCGAATCACCGCTCGCCAGCAGATTGCGTCTGATCAAACTGGCATGCGACGGATCATCCTCTACAATCATGATGCGGGTTTTATCTCGTTTCATAGCTCTTTATTGTTAAAGAATGCAGTTCTGGTTTCTGTCATTCTGAAATGGGTAAATTCCAGTGAAATTAAATTCCACAACAGTGTTTAAGAATACACTAATGTCGCTATCAGTCAACTATTAATCCCGAGTCAATTTTTGTTGAAAATTCTCTTGCCTGCCTCCCGCAGATAGAGTAACTTGCTTTTCAAGGGGGCTGTAAAGCTTCCGTAAACCCGTCGTGCCACCCCCCCTCCGGCATGACGGGTTTTTTATTTCTACCTCATCCCCTCTTTCACTCCTGCTGCTTTCTGCTCAACCAAAATCAGCTCGTTGGTAACAAAATCCTTCTGCTGTGCGGTCGCGATGAGCTGCTGTTTGGTGTCATCCGCCAATGTCGACTGCTGGGAAAGAATCGCCACAGAAGAGGTATCCAGCCCGCGGGTCAAGGCGTAACAGTAGTCCTGCAGAAGACTCAGTATTCTGACAGTCTCTCTAGGGGTGGTTGTGCCGCAATCGATTGAGCCGTAGAATGGTGAAAGTCCTTAATACATGGATCTGCAAGAAATCTTGCTATTTACAAAACCCAGTCAGGAGCAAACCATGAACAACACCAAAGCCTATGCCGCAAATAGTGCCTCCTCGCCCCTTGCCACTACCACCATTGCCCGCCGCGAGCCAACGCCGCATGATGTGGAGATCGATATCCTCTTTTGCGGCGTCTGCCATTCTGACCTTCACACCGTACGCAACGAGTGGAGTAGTGTCATGCCAACCGTCTACCCCTGCGTTCCTGGACACGAGATTGTCGGGAGGGTCACCAGGGTCGGCTCGGCAGTCACCAGTCACAAACCGGGGGACTTGGTCGGGGTCGGCTGCCTGGTCGACTCGGACCACGTCTGTCCGAGTTGCCAGGCCCATGTTGAGCAGTTCTGTCCTGAAGCCAGCTTTACCTACAATTCCCCAGACAAACATCAAACCGCGCCGGTAACCTACGGCGGCTATTCGGAGAATATTGTCGTTGATGAACGCTTTGTCCTGCGCGTTCCAACCAATCTTGATCTGGCCGGGGTCGCACCGCTGCTATGTGCCGGCATTACCACTTGGTCACCGATCCGTCGCTGGGGGGATATCGATGGCAAGAAGGTTGGCGTAGTCGGACTGGGAGGACTAGGTCACATGGGGGTAAAATTCGCCAAAGCCTTTGGCGCCAGAGTGGTTGTTTTCACTACGTCCCCCGGCAAGAAGGATGACGCTCTGCGCCTCGGGGCCGATGAAGTGATTATCTCGACCGACGCCGGGCAGATGAAACAGCATGCCGGCAGTTTCGATTTTATTCTCAACACCATCGCTGCCGAACACGACATCAATGCCTATATCCAGATGCTCGGACTCGATGGCAATATCACTCTGGTGGGCGCCCCTGACAAACCATTGCCGGTTTCGGCCTTTGCTTTGCTGTTCGGCCGCAAGAGCCTTTCCGGTTCGCTGATCGGTGGAATCAAGGAAACCCAGGAAATGCTTGATTTCTGCGGAAAGCACAATATTACCGCCGACGTCGAAATCATTCCAATCCAGCAAATCAACGAAGCCTATGAGCGGCTGCTTAAGTCAGACGTTAAATATCGTTTTTCCATCGATATGGCGTCACTGAAAAAGTAACGATCCTCGCGGCCCTCGGCAGTTTCCTCTGCCGAGGGCTGTAATGCCGGAAACAGGTGGTTAAACTTTGAGCAAAACGGACAAAAGGTTGCTACAACCCTTGCTTAACAACGTTCATCAACGATAGCCAACGCGGTTATCAACAGCCACTGTGCACAACCCACCATCAAGGCATTTAAAGTCCTCGAAACCACCGGCCATCACAAGCATCATCGCCACGCGGCACCTTTCACAATCAGCACCGCATCAATCATCATCCAGTTGATCCTGGATGCGACGCCCGACATACAGACCAGCTGAAGCCCCTGCCACCGCGATAAAATAAGCGACCATAAGCCCCAACGGGCGGCCAACCACCCAGCCAAGCCAGCTGCCAAAAGAAACGGCTATCATCAGGACCAACGGCTTTATGACCATAGTGTCACACTCCGGTTAGGTTAAAATTCTTACCGATGTTTGTTGCCGGCAAAAGGACAGCAAGCCAGTAGATGTTGCAAACCAGATGATGCCGCTCACACTAAACGGATGCCTGGGATTTGGCCCTCTTTCCTGGTTGCAATCGCACATCAGATGGCGTATAAACGACCCCCATGCGCCCGTAGCTCAGCTGGATAGAGCGCTGCCCTCCGGAGGCAGAGGTCAGAGGTTCGAATCCTCTCGGGCGCGCCAATAATATCAATGGGTTAGCGGATTTCGCTGACCCTTTTTTTGTGTCTGTGACGTTCTTGTGACGATTCTGTGACAGTCGTTGTGACGAAACGACCTCTACCCTCGGCAAATCAGCAGTTTTCCCGAGGGTAGCGATCAGGGTCAAAATGACCTTTGCCTCAGATTCGTCACTGTGCCCATGTATTTCCAGTGACTTATAAAATTAAAAAACATGCCAACGCACTATTTGAGAAAAATAATATAAAAAATTGAGCCTGTTTGACCTTTGCCAAAGAAAATTTTGCCCCTCTTGCTCCCCTTCTTTATTTGCCAGAACCGCTCAGTTTTGAGCGTTAAAACCACAGCCCTGCCGCTACATCCATCTGTTCCTTCAAGCCTCTCCCCCACCTACCATTGTCATCCCCAAAGGCCATCTGGTTTATGTATGATAAGTCATAGGTGATATAGGACTCGATGTTAAAACAAATATCGAGAAAGTCCAACCTAGTGAAATCAGGCTGGGGTTATAAATGTCGGTTATATGGTGAGTTATCAGACAGGTAAGCATATCTGTGTAAGTTTGTGGCGGCTAACGCTTTGCGTATCAGCCAACGGCTAGAGCCAGGCGGTGCAGAGCTCATCGACCAGATCAACAAACTTATCGAAGTCATCCGGCTTAACCAAATACCCGTCAACACCACATGTGTGGGCCGTGGATCGGTCTACTAGCAAATCAGAGGTTGTCAGCACTACAACGGGGATCGCCTGCAGTTCTGGATCTTTCTTAACGACGGAAAGGACTTCAAGCCCACTCATCCGTGGCATGCGCAAATCTAGGAGAATCAGATCGGGCCTTAGAGAAACGGCAGAATCTTCATAGACTCCGGTTCGGTAGAGGTAATCAAGGGCAACCCGGCCATCTTCAACCTGTATGAGTTGCACATCACTAAAATTGCCCTGAAGAGCTTT
>CAZMFD010000045.1:17651-24636 GCA_964565445.1 uncultured Geobacteraceae bacterium | reverse complement strand
GACCAGCTCCCCTGTGGTGGCGAAGGCTTGAGTCAACGCACGATAAAACATATCTTTCTGTTTCTGCACAGCCATGCCTCCGATTCGGACGATCCGATGAATCAGAAACCGGAATCCTGCGGCTAGAACCTTCGCGCGATTTAACCCGGTCATAAGACCGAGCACAACCAATAAAAAGGAGATTCACATGACTAAAAAAATCATGATCCTTATGATCAGCCTGATGGTTGCTGCTGCCGGCCTGGCAATTGCTGCCGACCTGCAGGGCACTGTCAAGGATGTTAAAGGCAAAACCGTGACGATCGAAATCAACAAAGGCAAAGCCGGCGATCTGTCTGCCGGTGATTCGATCGAGGTCAAAACCGACGGCAAAAAAACTCCCAAAAAAGGCGGCGATATGCTCCAGGGCTGCTAAGCTCATGCCTCTCATAGCTAAAAAGGGTGCCCGCGCAATGAGTGGCACCCTTTTTAGCTATGGTAAAACCACAGTGTTCGCTGTAATTACTAGCGCAGCGACACAAAAAACCGTTGGACCATTTTTGCTGCATCATCAGGCATCTGATAAAAATCCGGGTAACGTAGATAATCGCTGTAAAGACCCAGCATAAAGCTGTACAGTCCAAGCGCCAACAGGCGTGGTTCTTCAGCGGGAGTCATATGGCCATGTTGTTGCAAGCGGGCAAAAAAGCGCTCCAGATTATGGGTCATCTCGAGTTTTGATTCGCGCAACCGCTCGTTGAGCAACCGCGTCTCGTCGGAATGTTCACATTTCAGCAGCAGAATAGTGTAGACCCGCCTGATATGTTCATCCGTATACAACTGGAGCAAAGAATCACTACAGTGTTTTTCCAGATTGTCGAGGGCATCAGCGGTATCATCGGCAAGAATCCGCTTGAGAATCTCTTCGGCCGGCATCTGAACTTCAGCGTGAACGACGTTGATCAGGTCAACCTTGTTGGCAAAATTCCAGTAAATGGCCCCGCGCGTCACTCCAGCCGCACGAGCAATCTGCTCCAGGGTCGTGCGGGCGATCCCCCGATGAAAAAAAACATCTTCGGCTGCTTCAATAATCTTCTTACGCGTTTGCTGTGCCTCTTCTTTCGAACGTCTCAATAGCCTTCTCCCGTGAAAACAAGTCGTCCCTTAGCCCGAATAAAAAAAACCGGGCCTCCCCCCTTACAAACATCCGTGCATGTATGCTAACATAGTGGGATTATTCCAGACAACGATTCTTTTGAATCTGACTCCTTTATAACCGCAGTACCTGTCATGTTTTTTTTGTTTTTCGATTCGGAGTTACAGTATGTTCACTTTCCGTTCTCAGCGTTCCGCCCTTCTGACCACCATCCTGATATCCCTCGTTTTTTTCCTGACCGCCTGTCAGTCCGACCAAAGTCAGACAGGAATGCAACGTCCGCCATCTCCCGTCACCGTCAGCAAGGTGCAACTGACTGATGCCGAGCAGATTCGTGCTTATGGCGGCCGTGTTTACGGTGCCCGCGAGGTGGAGGTGCGGGCACGCGTCCAGGGAATATTGCAACAACGTCTGTTTAAGGAAGGGGAAGAAGTCAAACAAGGGGACATCCTTTTTCAGATCGACCCCGAACCCTTCCAGGTGGCGCTGGACGCCGCGAAAGCCAACCATCGCACCGCTACCGCCACATTAAATCAGGCGGAACGTGAATGGCGGCGCACTTCACGACTGTATGAACAGAATGCCGTCAGTCAACGTGAATATGATAATGCGCGTTCAGCATATGAACTGGCTCAAGCCAATCAGTCCCTGGCCCAATCCCAAGTCACAAAAGCCCAGCTGGAACTGAGCTATACCAGGGTCAAAGCACCGGTCAACGGAGTAACCGGTCTTGAAACGGTTTCTGAAGGCAATCTGGTTGAACGTGGCACCCTGCTCACCAGCCTGATTCAACTCAACCCGGCACATGTGCGCTTTTCCTTGCCGGAAGCTGATGCTGCCCTGCGCCGTAACGCTAACCCAGGTTCAAACAGCGACATCAGTAGCCAGCCAGCCACCTTGCAGACCGTAGACGGAAGAGCCTATCCCTTCACCGGAGAAATCGACTTCACCGCCAGCAGCGTCGACCAGCTGACCGGAACAGTAGCAGCGCGAGCAATATTCCCCAACCCTGATAAACGGCTGATTCCCGGACAGTTTGTGCGCGTGCAGGTACTCCTGCAGTCGTTCCAGGACACCATTCTGATTCCCGAAACCGCCGTTGTTCAAGGACCACAGGGTCCCAGTGTTTTCGTCATCGAGGAAAACAACGCCCAGTTTCGTCCCATCAGCTTAGGGCCGGTAACTGACAAAGGTCAGGTGGTGCGTGATGGCCTGACCGCCGGAGATCTGTTCGTTATTAACGGTCAGGTCAGCCTCTATCCCGGCGCCCGGGTCAATATTGTCGCCGGCCTGGAGGAGTAAGAACTGATGCTCAGATTTTTTATTGATCGGCCGATCTTCAGTTCGGTTATTTCTATTATTATCGTGATCATCGGCCTGGCCGCTCTGCGGATTCTACCGGTTGAGCAATATCCCGAGGTTGTCCCTCCGCAGGTTGTAGTCAGTGCCCAATATATCGGCGCCAGTGCCGATGTTGTTGCAGCTTCGGTTTCCGCACCCCTTGAACAGGAAATCAACGGGGTTGACAACATGATCTATCTGGAATCGACCGCTACAGATGCCGGCAGTTTGCAGATCACCGTATCTTTTGAACTCGGCACTGACCCCGACCAGAATGCCATTAACGTTAACAATCGTGTCCAGGCCGCTCTGGCACGCTTGCCCCAGCAGGTGAGGGATACCGGGGTGCGGGTTGAATCGCGCTCGACCAACCTGTTAATGGTCGCCACGCTGAACGCCCCTGAGGGGCGCTACGATACCCTGTATATCAGCAACTACGCCCTGCTCAATGTGCTGGATGAGCTGGTACGAATTCCTGGAGTTGGCGGGGCCTCCCTGTTCGGTGCCCAGGACTATTCCATGCGGATCTGGCTGCGTCCGGACATCCTTGCCCAATATCAACTGACTCCCACTGATGTTGCCCAGTCCATCCGTGAACAGAATGCCCAGTTTGCCGCCGGCCGGCTGGGAGATCAGCCAGCGCCAGAAGGTCAGGCCTTTACTTTCACCGTCACAACCAAGGGGCAGTTGGCATCACCCGCGGAATTTGAGGAAATTATTCTGCGGGCCAATACTGATGGCAGTACGCTGCGCCTGCGCGATGTTGCCCGGGTTGAATTAGGCTCCCAGAACTACGGTTTTCACGCTATCTACAACGGCCAGCCGACTGTGCCGGTAGGAATTTATCTGCAACCGGGAGCCAACGCGCTGGCAACTGCAGAAATGGTGCATCAAACTTTTCGTGATCTGGCTGAGCGCTTTCCGGCCGGGCTCGAATATCGGATACCTTACGACACCACCGAATTCGTCGAAATATCAATCCGCGAGGTGTTTATTACCCTGATCATCGCCGTCATTCTCGTGGTGCTGGTCACCTTTGCCTTTCTCCAGCACTTTCGTGCTGCGCTGATCCCCATTGCGGCCATTCCGGTCTCCCTGATCGGCACCTTTGCCGGTATGCAGGCCCTCGGTTTTTCGGTCAATCTGCTGACCCTGTTCGGCCTGGTCCTGTCAATTGGTATCGTTGTGGATAATGCAATCATTGTGATGGAAAACGTCGAACGTCTGATGAGAGAACAGCAGCTCAGTGCCCGCGATGCGGCAGTGGAAACTATGCAGCAGGTCTCCGGTGCGGTTATTTCTTCGACTCTGGTGCTGGTAGCAGTCTTTGCGCCAGTAGCGTTTTTAGGGGGATTGAGCGGTGAACTCTACCGTCAGTTTGCTGTTACCATCGCCGTTTCAGTGGTGATCTCAGGTGTCGTTGCCGTGACCTTGACTCCGGCCATGTGCGCTCTGCTCCTTGATCGTCAACCGCACAAACTGGCAGCCCCTTTTCGGCTTTTCAACCACGTCTTCGAGGCAATCACTAACGTTTTTGTTGCTGGCGTTTCTTTTTTACTGCGCCATACCCTCGTCGGTCTGGTTGCCTTTGCGCTGGTCATTGGCAGCACGGTCTGGTTGCTCGATCACTTGCCGGCCGGCCTGGTTCCGCAAGAAGATCAGGGGGTAGCCTTGGTGGTAGCACAACTACCGCCGACCGCGTCCCTGGAGCGCAGTTCAGAAACCCTGGAAAGACTGTCGGCCCAGGTTGTCAACATCCCCGAAGTTGATCAGTTCACCACCTTTGCCGGTTTTGATATTTTTTCATCATCGCAGAAGTCCAACTCAACTGTCGGTTTTGCCAAACTTACCAACTGGAATGAACGCCGTGGTCCGGGACAGGACGTTACCTCGATTACCGGCAAGATCATGGGCATTGGCATGGGCATCCAGGAAGCTAACGTCTTTGCCTTCACCCTCCCGCCAATCCAAGGAATGTCCTTGACCGGCGGCGTCGAGGGATACCTGCAGGTGCGAGGAGATGTGGGCGTTGAAGAAATCGACGCGATTGCTCGCGACCTGGTTGCTAAAGCCAATCAACGTCCTGAGCTGACCAATGTCCGCTCCTTGCTCGATACGACAATTCCCCGTTATAACGCAGTACTTGACCGCGAAAAAGCGCGTGCCGCCGGGGTACCCATCAACCAGATCTATGATGCCATGCAGAGTACCTTTGGCGGTATGTACGTGAACGATTTTACCTATTTTGGCCGCCTGTGGCAGGTGCGTCTACAATCGGAAGGAGAGTTCCGCAACCGTGCTGAAGACCTTAATCAGGTTTTTGTCCGCTCACAACAAGATGAAATGTTGCCGCTAAGTTCATTAATTTCCATGGAACGTATCAGCGGCGCTGATGTTGTCAATCGCTACAATCTTTATACCTCGGCCAAACTGCTGGCAGATCCGGCTCCGGGATTCACCAGTGGCCAGGCCAAAGAGGCGATGGAAGAAGTAACCACCGGACTTGGACGTGACAACACGGTCCTGGGCTGGACCGGTGAGGCCTACCAGCTCGACGCCGCCGCCGGTACCGGTGCCGCGGCCTTTGGCCTGGGGCTGCTGATGGTGTTTCTGATTCTTGCCGCTCAATATGAACGCTGGACCCTGCCTTTGGCGGTTGCTTCGGCGATCCCTTTTGCCGTTCTGGGGGCTGGCCTGGCTGCCTGGACCCGGGGTTTTCCCAGTGATATCTATTTTCAGGTCGGACTGCTGGTGCTGATTGGCCTGGCAGCCAAAAACGCGATTCTGATTGTTGAGTTCGCCGCCCAGAATCGCCGGGCGGGAATGAGCTCTCTGGAAGCAGCGACAGAAGCGGCCAGACAACGTTTCCGGGCGATCATGATGACTGCCATGACCTTTATTATCGGCACCCTGCCGCTGGTTTTTGCCAGCGGCGCCGGTGCCGCCAGCCGCCAGGAAATCGGCACCGTGGTGGTCGGTGGCATGGTTGCCGCCAGCACCTTGGCGCTGTTTTTTGTGCCGCTGTTTTATAAAATTCTTGAAGATATCGCGACCCGACGCCGGGAACGCCTGAACAAGCGAAAGGCCGCTCATTCATGAAGAAAACTCTGATCCTGTCACTTACCCTTTGTGCGCTGCTGCTCGGTGGCTGCAGCATCGGGCCGGAATATCAACGCCCGAACCTTGATCTGCCGGAGCAATGGCAGCAGACGGAAAAAAGTTCCGACCACCATATTATGGCAATTGAAAACGACTGGTGGAGCTACTACCAGGACCGGCTGCTGACCCAACTGATCGAGCGAGCGCTGAGCGACAATCTCACCCTGCGCCTGCAACTGGAGCGTATTCGTGAAAGCCGTGCCCGTCTTGGCTTCGCCTCGGCGCAGCGGATGCCCAGCCTCGACGGCCAGGCCGAAGCTGCACGCACTCAGCAGTCCGCCACTGTCTCTACCGGAGCTATCAACAACAGTTTTTCTCTCACCGGCATGCTCAGTTACGAGGTCGACATCTGGGGACGCCTGGCGCGCAGCCGTGAAAGTGCCCTGGCACAATTTGACGCCTCGCATTACAGTCACGATGCTGTCCGCCTGCAGCTGATCGGCGATCTGATCAGTACCTACACCAACTTGCGGGCTGCCCAGGAACAACTGCGCATTACCCGGCGTACCCTGGGCCTGCGCCATGACAGCCTGCAATTGCAGCAAATCCGTTATGATGGCGGTGTTATTGATCAACTCGGGCTGCAGCAGGCGCGCTCCGAATGGGAAGCGGTGCGCGCCCTGATCCCTCTTCGCCAGGAGCAGGTGACCCGCCTGGAGAGTGCCTTGGCAGTATTAACCGGCATGAGCCCGGCAGAACTGATGGGAATCCTGGACTTTGGCGATGGCCGCCTTGAGCAGTTAATACCGCAGCGAACCCTCCCGGAATTTCTTCCTTCTGAACTGTTGGAGCGTCGCCCTGATATCCGCGCAACCGAAGCCACCCTGAAGGCAGCCAATGCGCAACTGGGCGTAACCATGGCGGAACGTCTGCCGCGGTTTAATCTGGCCCTGTTCCTAGGCAGTGTCGCCGGTGATATTGATGATCTATTGAAGAGTTCGACCGAAACCTGGGGAATCAGCGGCGCGATTCTTGGCCCGCTGGTCGATTTCGGGCGTAACCGCGCCCGCGTCGAAACGACCAGAGCCTTGCGCGATCAGGCCGAAACCAATTACCGGATCACCGTTCAGACCGCTTTTCGTGAAGTACGTGATGCGCTCCTACTGACAGACACCATTGCTGAACGCGAAATGGCCCTGCAAAGCCAACGAGAAGCGGCCAAAAAAACGCTGGAACTGGTTGAGTTACGCTATCAGGAAGGATATAGCAGCTTTATCGAGGTTCTTGATGCCCAGCGGCAGCTGCTGGGCGCCGAGCTGGCCCTGACCGAAGCAACCCGAGACCGCCTCAACGCCGCTACCACCCTGTTCAAAGCCTTGGGCGGTGGCTGGCAGAAGGATGGGGAATAGG
>CAZMFD010000045.1:16016-17551 GCA_964565445.1 uncultured Geobacteraceae bacterium | reverse complement strand
AATAGGGAATAGGACGTAGGGGCGAGGCATGCCTCGCCCGATTCTCCGGTGTGGATGATGACGGGTGCGGATGGTGACCTGCAGACGAAAGGCAGGGCGACGCATGCGTCGCCCCTACGGGAACCGGGTAAACATTTATTCTACAGCATCCGCGCCGCATCAAAGATTGTTTCCGATAGGGTCGGATGGGGATGAATGGTCTTGCGCAGATCCTCAGAGGTAGCCGCCATCTCTATCGCCAACACCCCTTCAGCAATCAGCTCACCAGCCCCCGGTCCAGCGACAGCGACTCCTAAAACTCGGTCATTTTCAGGATCTACAATCAACTTGGTGATGCCGTCATCGCGTCCCAGGGTCAGACAACGCCCGTTGCTGCGCCACGGCAGCTTGGCGGTCTTAACCTTGATTTTCTGCTCGCGGGCCTGGGTTTCGGTCAAGCCGCACCAGGCAATTTCCGGATCAGTAAATACCACCGCCGGAATCGCCCGTGGCTCGTAGACCGCCTTTCCTCCGCCAGCAACCTCTGCAGCGACCTCAGCTTCAGCATAAGCCTTGTGGGCCAGCATCGGCTCACCGGCAATATCGCCAATGGCAAAAATATGGGGCTCAGCGGTGCGCTGCTGGCCATCGACCTCAATAAAACCTTTGTCGTTCTTTGTTATCCCGGTTTTGTTCAGCCCCAGTTCTTCGGTATTGGGTTTGCGTCCGATGGCAATCAGCACCTTTTCAAAACGCCGGTTAGTCGACTCTCCTTTTTTATCCTCGAGGGTGACTGCGACACCATTTTTCTGCTCTTTTAATTCAACAACTTTGGTTTTCAGCAGAATGTCTTCGAATATTTTATCCAGCCGCCGCTTCAGCAAAGAAACCAGATCACGATCACAACCGGGAAGCAGTCCATCGGTCATCTCCACCACTGTCACTTTGCTGCCCAGGGCGACATAAGCGCTGCCAAGTTCAAGACCAATATAGCCGCCGCCGACCACCAGCAGGGAAGAAGGAACATCACTCAGATTCAGAGCGCCGGTGGAATCGATAATCCGCTGACTGCCGGCTTCAACGCCGGGGAGCATGATCGGTCGCGAACCGGTGGCCAGAATCGCCTGAGAAAATTCAAGATCGCTAGTTTTGCCGTCCATATCCGTGACTTCAAGATGGTGCGCATCCTTAAATCGTGCCGTCCCTCTAATGTAGGTCAATTTCTGCTTCTCGACTTTTGTCCCCAGGCCACCGGTCAGTTTTTCGACCACGTCGTTTTTCCATGCGCGGACCTGGTCGAGGTCAATCTTCGGTTTGGAAAATGTGATGCCGATAGCTGCTGACTCCTGGCTTTCGGTAATCAATTTGGCGACATGCAACAGCGCTTTAGAAGGGATACAGCCACGATACAGACATACCCCACCGGGATGTTCCTCAGGATCAATCAGGGTCACGGACAATCCCAACTCCGCCGCCTTAAAGGCCGCATGGTACCCACCAGGGCCGGCACCAATAACAACCAGATCCTTGCCCGGCGCTTTTGATTGTTCGTCAGA
>CAZMFD010000045.1:0-15916 GCA_964565445.1 uncultured Geobacteraceae bacterium | reverse complement strand
GTCAGACTTTTTGTCAGACTTTTTGTCAGACTTTTTGTCAGATTTTTTAGCAGAAGGTTTCTTTTCTGCTTCGTCGGATTCAATCTCTTTAACTTTTTTGTTCGCTTCAGATGTTTGCTGTTCTTCCGGTTCAGCAGCTGAGGTATCTTCTTCTGCCTCATCCAACACAGCAATCACGGCACCCACATCCACCGTATCCCCTTCCTCGACCTTAAGAGCACTCACACGACCTGCTGATGATGAAGGAATGGACACCACCGCCTTATCTGTTTCCAATTCAATCAGCGTCTGATCCGCCTCAACCTGATCACCAACACTGACCGCCACGGAAATCACCTTACCGGACGTCACACCTTCCGAAACCTGCGGAACAACGACATCAATACTCATAAAATCCCTCTATCTTTAGCAGAAGGTTAGCTTAATAAATTTTCCACCACTTTACATCGGTATGGTGTCGGGGTTTCCATACCCGACCACCTACACGTTCATCACATCAGTAGCTTAAGCGGCTGCTCCAGCGCCTCACAGATCCAGCGCAGAAACCGTGCCCCATCAGCACCATCGATCACACGATGATCGTAGCTCAGGCAGAGCGGCATCATCTGCTGCGGCACAAATTCCTGACCGTTCCAGATCGGACGATTTTCTGTACGGGACACCCCGAGAATTGCCACCTGCGGCGCATAGACAATCGGAGTAAAAGCACTGCCGCCGATACCGCCGAGGTTACTGATGGTGAAGGTACCCCCATCCATCTCATCCGGACTGAGTTTACGTGCCCGTGCCTTCTCCGCCAGACCGTTGAGATCGGCCGCCAGCTGGTTAATCCCCTTGCGGTCGGCATCACACACCACCGGCACCAGCAGCCCCTTGTCGGTATCCACCGCGACCCCGACATGCACAAACTTTTTGTAAATCAGCTCCTGGCCAGCGAGATCGAGGCTGGTATTGAACTGCGGGAACTCTTTGAGGGCCGCCGCGCACACTTTCAGCAGAATCGCTGTCATCGTCAGCTTGACCTCAGGTGATTTACGATTATAGTCCTGACGGAAATTTTCCAGACCATCCACCGCCGCAGCATCGTACTGGGTCACCATCGGGATCGTCGACCAGGCATAGCCCATCACATCGGCGGTCACTTGGCGGATTTTGGACAGCGGCTTGCGTTCAACATCACCCCACTTGCTAAAATCGGGCAACGGCCGCTGGGCATGCAGTCCACGAAACTCGCCACTGCTGACTGCCGCGCCACCGCTTAGCTGCTCCATGGTCTCACGGACAAATTCGCGCACGTCCTCTTCGCTGATGCGGCCACCAGGACCGGAACCCTGAACCTGATAGATATCAACCCCCAGTTCCCTGGCAATGCGTCGCACGGAGGGCGCGGCCGGGGCCACCCGATCTGTGCTGCGGCGCTTGGTCAGATCGAGAGGAGGCTGGTCGGCAGATTGTTTGTCTTCATCAACTGAGGATGATGACTCCTGCTCCTTTTTTTGCTGCGCGGCTGCTGACTGTTCATCACCTTCTTCTTGTGGCTCTTGTGTCTGCTCATCACTTTCTTCTTGTGGCTCTTCTGACTGCTCATCGCCTTCTTCCTGTGGCTCTTCATTTTCTTGCTCGGCTTCAGCCGATTCACTTTCTTCTTCTGCCTCATCAGCCTCAAGCAGCATAATTACCGAACCCACCTCGATTTCGTCACCTTCCTCCACCCGGATCTCACTGATTTTTCCAGCCTGCGGTGAAGGGATCGATACCACCGCCTTATCGGTTTCCATTTCCAGCAGGGTCTGATCTTCTGTCACCTCATCACCGACCGCTACCGTCAGTGAAGTAACGGTTCCGGAGGTAACATCATCGGAAACTTGCGGAACAACTATTTCAATCGCCATAATCTATCCTCTAGTCCTGATGTGGGTTCAATTTATCGGGATCAATACCGAATTCCCTGAGGGCCTGATCGACCGTCTTCATCGATTCACCTTCCAGCTCAGCCAATCGATAGAGGGCTGCCAAAGCAACGTAACGACGATCAACCTCAAAGAAATCACGCAGGCGCTCACGACTGTCACTGCGCCCGAAACCGTCGGTTCCCAGGCAATGCAGCGGACCAGGCAGCCATTTGGCTAGAGCGGCCGGCAGTACCTTCATGTAATCGGAGGCGGCAACAAAGATGCCCTCCTCTTTTTCCAGAACCTGGGCGAGGTAGGGCCGGCGCGGTTTTTTCGTCGGATGCAGTAGATTCCAGCGCTCGGCCTCAATGGCATCCTGATAGAGCTCCTTATAGCTGGTTACGCTCCAGACATCGGTCGCTACATCGAATTTTTCTTCCAGCAATTCTTGAGCGGCGATCACCTCGTTGAGGATGGCACCGCTGCCAAACAGATGAATCTTGGCTTTCTTCCCTTTTTTTCCGGTTTTCCGGAAACGGTAAATCCCTTTGATTACCCCTTCGCGCACGCCTTTGTCCTTGGGCATGGCCGGCATCTTGTAGGTTTCGTTGGTGACTGTCAGGTAATAAATCAGGTCTTCCTGATGACAGTACATACGATTGAGTCCATCCTGCACAATCAACGCCAGCTCATAAGCAAAGGCGGGATCGTAAGCCTTTACCTTGGTCGGGGTCAGCGCCAGCACATGGCTGTGGCCATCCTGGTGTTGCAGTCCTTCGCCGGCCAGGGTCGTGCGCCCGGCCGTCGCCCCGATCAGAAAGCCGCGAGCGCGGCTGTCGCAGGCCTGCCAGATCAGGTCGCCGACGCGCTGAAAACCGAACATGGAATAGAAAGTATAGAACGGAATGGTCTGCACCTGATTGCTGGAATAAGAACTGCCGGCGGCAATAAAACTGGCCATGGAACCGGCCTCACTTAAGCCTTCTTCGAGGATTGCGCCGGTTTTTTTTTCGTTGTAGAACAGCAAACTTCCCTTGTCGATTGGCTCATAGAGCTGGCCCACATGACTGTAGATCCCCGCCTGCCGGAACAAAGCCTCCATCCCGAAGGTGCGCGCCTCATCCGGCACAATGGGAACAATCAGCTTCCCGACCTCATCATCGCGCAACAGTTTGGCGAGCAGATGGACAAAAGCCATGGTGGTTGCCAACTCACGCTCACCTGAACCGCTGAGATACTCCTCCACCAGCCAGTCGGTCTGACAGGCCATCGGCTGGCTGCCGGAAAAACGCTTGGGCAGTGAACCGCCAAGCTCTTTTCGCCGCTGTTTCAGGTACTGCATCTCCGGACTATCATCCGCTGGTTTGTAGAAGGGGGCATCAGCAATTTGATCATCACTGATGGGGATATTGAATCGGGTACGGAATTCCTTGAGCTCATCCTCATTCAATTTTTTCTGCGAATGAGTGATATTCTTCCCTTCTCCGGTTTCCCCCAGACCGTACCCCTTGATCGTCTGGGCCAGGATCACCGTTGGCGACCCCTGATGCTCTACCGCAGCCTTATAGGCAGCGTAAACCTTGAGCGGATCATGACCACCACGCTTGAGGGACCCGAGTTGTTCATCGCTGTACCCCTTGACCAGCTCCAGCAGCTCCGGATAGCGGCCGAAAAAATCCTTGCGCACAAACTCGCCGCTTGATCTCGTATAACGCTGCATTTGTCCATCCAGGATCTCATCCATCCGCTTGACCAGTTTGCCGGAATCGTCCGCTTCCAGCAGCGGGTCCCAGTCTTCGCTCCAGATCACCTTGATGACATTCCAGCCGGCACCACGGAACGCCGCCTCCAGCTCCTGAATGATTTTGCCGTTACCACGGACCGGACCGTCGAGCCGCTGCAGATTGCAGTTGATGACAAAAATCAGGTTGTCGAGTTGCTCGCGTGAAGCCAGGGTAATGGCCCCCAGGGATTCCGGTTCGTCCATTTCACCATCACCGAGCATCGCCCAGACCTTACGCCCGCTTGACTTGCGCAAGCCGCGATCGACGAGATAATGGTTAAAGCGTGCCTGATAGATGGCGGCTATTGCGGTCAGCCCCATGGAGACTGTCGGAAACTCCCAGAAATCTTTCATCAGGTAGGGATGGGGATAAGAGGAGAGCCCCCCTTTAGGGTCCAGCTCGCGGCGGAAATTTACCAGATCCTGCTCTGTGAGGCGCCCCTCAAGAAACGCCCGCGCATACACCCCGGGTGCCGCGTGGCCCTGAAAATAAACCATGTCACCAATAAAATCATCGGTTCGCCCGCGCCAGAAATGATTAAAGCCGACTTCCCACAGGGTCGCGGCCGAAGCGTAGGTCGAGATATGACCACCGATACCGGCCGATTCGCGGTTGGCACGCACCACCATGGCCATGGCGTTCCAGCGCACAATCGACTTGATCCGCCGCTCGATTTCCCGATTACCCGGTGATATCGGTTGCTGGGCGCGCGGAATGGTGTTGATATAGGGAGTATTGGCAGTAAAGGGGATGCTCACCCCTTGTTCCAGGGCACGAATCTGCAGTTGCCGCAGAATCTGCTCCACCCGCTCTGCACCCTGTTCCTTGAGGACATAATCGAGGGAGTCACGCCACTCCTGATTTTCTATTTCCTGTACCTGTTGCGATGCCTTTTGTTTTTCGTTACTCATAACCTGCTGGCTCCTTTCACTAACCCGTCAGGTGAAACAATCAATATCAATTACGATCAGTTTTTAGCATACACGATTTTTCTCAGCTTACCAGCGTTGCCGCCAAGATCAAGTCATCCCACTTCGCTCTGCGTAAACGCCACGGGCGGTTGTCAGACTGGTCCTAAACAGGATAATCTGTCTTAACTGACAAACACAACTGGTCATCTCCGGTCGCCCGGACGACGTTTCCGACGAGCCGGTAGCGGGAAAGAAATGATGATTACATGAAAAAATCACCCATCATCGGTGTTACCGGCGCGGCGCGATACTGGGCCCCGGCCTGGTGGTGTACGCGCATTGCCCTGCGTCTGGCCGGTGCCTCGGCACGGCGCATCAGCGTCAGGCACTCGCTTGACCAGACCCATCTGGATGCGCTGGTCATTGGTGGCGGCAACGACATCAGTCCGGAACACTACAACGGAGATATCAGCGCACCGGTCAAATCCGACCCTGGACGAGATCAGCTGGAAATCCGCTGGATCGAATATGCTCTCAAACACGAGATTCCTCTTCTTGGAATTTGTCGTGGCGCACAACTGATCAATGTCGTGCTTGGCGGCACCCTGCACCAGGATATTCGCTCACTGCGCAAGCTCACCTACAACCGCCCCGGTCTGCTTCCGACCAAACAGGTCAAACTGGCAGCAGACTCCCTGACCGCCCGAATTTGCGCGTCAACAAAACTGCGTGTTAATAGCCTCCACCATCAGGCAGTGAGGGAAGCAGGGCACAACCTGCTGGCAGTAGGGAAGGATCTGGATGGAATCGTCCAGACGATTGAGGCCAGTGACGGCAGGAGCATCATCGGTGTCCAGTGGCATCCCGAATATCTTTTTTATCTACCGGCCCAGCTGGCGCTGTTCAGATGGCTGGTGCGTATCCATGAGCAAAAAACCACTGAAAACGGTACTCTTTCCAAAGCTGAAACTAGCTGAGGACACGATACGGACCCGTCGCATAGCTATGCAATTTCAAGGTTCCATTAAAGGAAAGCACTGATTCCATCCGATCGCGATTGACCGGGTGGGTTACCAGTCGTTTTGCCTCGGCATCGCTGCACCAGATCACCTCCGGGGTCTCCTCACTCGGCAGCAGGAGACCGGATGCATAACGGGCGATAAAACAGAAAATGACAGCGGCGGGATGACTCACCTTCGACCAGATCACCGCCAGCCGCGCGTGGTTTACGGTCACGCCGGTTTCTTCAAGAATTTCCCGACTCAGAGCAAACACCAGGCCCTCACCTTCTTCTACCCGCCCCTGGGGCAATTCCCAGCCGCGCAAACGGTGCTTGACCAGCAGCAACTGGCCCTCATCATTACGCACCAGGCCGCTGGCTACCAGAACGTGTTTAGGTTGATCCGTCATTAAGCGGCTCCCGTCACTGCACCATTGATTTAATTTGAGGGTGCTCCTGGGTTCGCGGTAACAGCACCCAGAGTTCACCCGGGTGACGCATCCGCCCGGCAAATTCTCCAGCTTCGTTGCCCATTCCCCAGAAGAAATCGCCACGTACCCGTCCCTTGATGGCACCACCGGTATCCTGAGCGACCATCAGTTGCCGCAGGGGCTGGTCTTCGGTTCCAGGGAAGATGGTTGACAAAAAAACCGGTGCTCCCAACGGAATGGTCCGCGGATCGACCGCCAGACTGCGTTGCGGAGTCAAGGGGATCCCCATGGCGCCGGGTGGTGAGCTAGTGCCGGCCGGCAACTCGCGAAAAAACACATAGCTGGGGTTTTCCGCCAGCAGTTTCTGCCCCGCCTCGGGGTTATTGGCAACCCAACGCCTGATATTCTGCATCGACATCTGGTCTCGGGTCATTTCGTTACGATCAAGGAGCAAGCGGCCGATCGAGCGATAGGGATGGCCGTTCTGATTGGCATAATTGACAATCACCTGTTCGCCATCGGGCAAACGCACGCTACCGGAACCCTGGATATGCAGAAAAAACAGATCGACAGGATCCTTAACCCAGAAGAGTTCATGCCCGACCAACGGATCGTCGCCAAAATCGATCTGTTCCCGGTCAAAATAGGGAACTACGCGGTTACCTTCCAGGCGGCCGCGCAAACGGTAATTTCCGAGTTCAGGATAGACCGAATCGAGAGCAATAATCAGCATATCTTCAGGTTGTCCATATAGCGGATAACGATACTCCTCCGTCGCCACACGGCTACCCTGTAACTCAGGCCCATAATAGCCGGTCATCAATCCGCTGGTTGTGCCATCGGAGTTACGCACTTGATGGGGGGTGAAATATTGCTCAAAGAAATTACGCACTGTCAGGTCGTCAATCACATCAAGCTGAGCAGCCAGCGAGCAGACTTCGCGCCACTGATCACGCCATTTCAAGGATACGCAGCTGTTACGAAACGCTTCCAGCGCCGGTAACGGGTAATCATCCTCCCAGCCATTCAGGTGCTCCCATTCAACCGGAGTCAGTGCCGGCACCTCAACGACAGGAGGCTCAATGGCTGGTGGTTCGATCTCAATCGGCGGCTTCTTGGTACAGCCGACCATCACGACAAGGACCAGACCTGCGATCAGTAACATACGAAAAGACATACCTATAACCCTCAAGCTGTTTACAGGGGAATGAACACACAAGGTGCAGGCTGTTATCAGAACATATCCAGGGGATCAATATCAATATGGATCGACACCTGACGCGGCAATTCGCCGGCAACATTGTCGACGGCAATCAACAATCGCCGCAAGGGGGGGCGTGAAGGGGATTTGAGCAGAATCTGGTAACGGTATTTGCCGCGCAAACGGGTCAAGGGGCAGGGGCTTGGGCCGAGAATCTCAACATCACCGGCAACCAACTGCAGATGACGGGCTAAACGGGTTGCGCTGCTGTTAACCTGATCGCCATTGTTGCCGGAAAAGATCAGGTTGACCAGATGCCCGCACGGAGGGTAGCCCAGTTCACGGCGAAAAGGAAGTTCCTGCTGATAAAAGTCCTCAACATCCTGGGCAGCGGCACAAGTGAGAGAAAAATGCTCAGGATGATAGGTCTGAATAAAAACCTTCCCGCCACCGGTCGCCCGTCCTGCGCGCCCGGCAACCTGGGTCAGCAACGCAAAACTGCGCTCGGCAGAGCGAAAGTCGGGTAGATTCAGCAGACTGTCGGCACCCAGGACGCCGACCAGCGCCACATTGGGGAAATCGTGTCCCTTGGCAATCATCTGGGTACCGACCAGGATATCAACTTCTGCCGCCATCATCCCGTTGACGATGCGTTGGTGGCTGCCCTTGGTGCGAGTGGTGTCGCGATCCATACGGGCAATACGCGCACCGGGAAACAGTTCTGCCAGATCCTCCTCGAGACGTTCGGTACCGGCTCCCTGCGGGGTGATCCGCTCGCCGCGACAGGCCGGGCAGATTTCCGGCACCTGATCCTGGTAGTCACAATAATGGCAGATCATCCGCCGTTGGCGCTGGTGATAAGTCAGGGTAATTTCGCAATTGGGACAGTGAAAACTGGTACCACAATCGGTACACAGCAAAAAGGGGGCAAAACCACGGCGGTTGAGCAGCAATAACACCTGCTGGTGTTGCTCCAGGGCGATGGTGATGGCGGTAATCAAGGACTCGGCCAACACCCCGCGCACCGCTTCAGTACGCAGATCAACCAGTTCAACCCCCGGCAGAGCCCCGGCGTGAACCCGCGCGGGCAGAGGCAAGAGGATGCAACTACCCTGCTCACAGCGATAATAGCTGGCCAACGAGGGCGTGGCACTGCCCAGAATCACAGGACAATGCTGCTGCTGGCCGCGCACCAGCGCCAGATCGCGGGCATGATAACGAAAACCTTCCCCCTGTTTGTAACTGCCGTCGTGTTCTTCATCGACAATGATCAGTCCGAGTTGCGGCAGGGGAGCAAAGATCGCTGACCGCGCACCGATGACAATATTAACCTGCCCACGGGCAATAGCGCGCCAGGCGTCATAGCGTTCGCCACCGGACAGCCCGCTATGGAGGGTGGCAATCTGTTCCCCAAGGGGCTCAAAGCGGGCACGAAAACGTGACACCAACTGCGGAGTCAAGGAAATCTCAGGGACCATAATCAGGGCTTGCCGTCCTTGCTGCAGACAATCGGCAACGGCCCGCAGGTAGACCTCGGTTTTACCACTGCCGGTCACGCCATGCAGCAAGAAGGGTTGGAAGCGCCCGACGATCAACGGCTCGACAATCCGTTCGAGGGCCTGCTGCTGGGAATCATTGAGGATCAGCTGTTTATCTGCTGGGACCGGCGCAAGGAGAAACGGATCACGCAAGCGTTCCCCTTCACTCCTGTCGAGACAGCCGAGCTCCACCAGGCGTTTTAACACGGTCGATGGGGAAGGAAATTGAGCGCGGAT
Source organism: uncultured Geobacteraceae bacterium (assembly GCA_964565445.1). Lineage (GTDB taxonomy): Bacteria > Desulfobacterota > Desulfuromonadia > Desulfuromonadales > Geopsychrobacteraceae > Pelovirga. The sequence continues at coordinate 6,922 of CAZMFD010000045.1, read as the reverse complement.
TTGACTGGCGCTGGCACCGCCTTGCTCTTCAATCCAGGAGAGAATCTGTTGCTGGCGCCGCCCGGTAGGATGGATATCGCTATTGCTGCGCAGATAAAGGGATTCAGTAGCAATCCCGGTCTGTCCGCTGCTCCTCATCAGGCCTCCGGGCAGGGCGTTCTTAATCACCTGACCAAAGGGATAGTGATAATAGTCAGCTGCCCAGCGCAACAGGCGCAGCAGTTGGTCATCAAGCAGAGGGGCCTCGTCAAGACAATCCAGCAGTTCCTTGAGTTCACTACCATCACCCTGATAAAGGCGCACCGCCACGCCGATAATGGAACGGCGCCCGAAAGGCGCCTGCACGCGCGCACCAACGCTGAGTTTTTCTGCCAACACCTCCGGTACCCGGTAGCTGAACAGGTTGCGCACCGGCGCGTTGACGGCGATATCAGCAAGCAGGGTTATCACTGATTTATGTATACCTCTGTAGAAGAGGAGTCCGAGCAGATGAGTGGCACATCAGTTATCCGCAAACCCGAGAAACCCGAGCAGCTTGCGAACGCTTTCCATCAATTCGCTGAATTCCGGGCCGGACAGACTCTGGGCACCGTCGCACAGGGCTCGGGCCGGATCGGGATGAACCTCAACCATGATACCGTCAGCGCCGGCAACCAGAGCGGCGCGGGTCATCACCGGCACCAGCGAGCGCTTGCCGGTGGCATGACTGGGGTCAACAATAATCGGCAGATGACTGAGCTCCTTGATCAGGGCAACGACCGAGAGATCGAGGGTGTTGCGGGTAGCCCGTTCAAAGGTACGAATCCCGCGCTCACACAGCACCACATTGGAATTACCTTCAGCCAGAATATACTCCGCAGCCGCCAGAAACTCCTCAAGGGTTGCACTCATTCCGCGTTTGAGCAGAACCGGGTGACCGCACTTGCCGACCTCTTTAAGCAGATCAAAATTCTGCATATTGCGAGCACCGATCTGGACCATATCGGCATGGCGCATCACTGCATCGAGCTGTTCGATGCGCATCACCTCGGTCACCACCGGCAACCCTTGTGCCTGACCGGCACGTTGCAATAATGCCAGTCCATCCACCCCCAATCCCTGAAACGAGTGGGGACCGGTACGGGGTTTGAAGGCACCCCCGCGCAGCATCTGGCCGCCACCGACCTTCACCGCCGCTGCTGCCGCCTGCATCTGTTCTTCACTTTCAATCGAACAGGGGCCGGCGATCATCACCGGCGCCAGGCCATTGCCAAAACGCACCCCGGCAATGTCGACAATGGTTGCCTGCGGGTGAAAATCACGTGAGGCGAGCTTATAGGGCTTACTGACATGGATGGTCTCACGCACTCCGGGCAGGTTGCGGATGGTGGAATCATCAACATAGCCCTGATTGCCCAGCACCCCAATAGCCGTGCGTAAACTCCCGGGGATCGGTTCGGCAATCAAGCCCATGGTCTTAACCGCAGCGACAACCGTATCGATCTGTTCTGTGGTCGCCTCAGGGTGCATAACAATCAGCATAAAGCTGTCCTCTCTTAATCATCGGGCCGGCAGAAAACCCCGCCGGGCAAGGTACAGACGAATCCGTTCCAGAGCTTGATCCAGGTCCGACTGCGGACGGGTATAGGAAAAGCGCAGATAGCCCTCGGCACCCATGCCGAAGTCGATTCCCGGGGTCACAGCAACACCGGTCTGTTCAAGGATATCCACCGCCAGGCGCTGGGAATCGGGATCAATATGGCGCGCGTCCGCCAGCACGTAAAAGGCTCCCTGCGGCTCAACATGCACGCCGAAGCCCAGATCCCGCAAGCCCTGAATTAAACGTACCCGGCGCTGATTGTAGATCTCACGCATCCGGGCAACATCAGCACTGCAGTCACGCAAAGCAACAATCCCGGCGCGCTGAACAAAGTGATTGGCACATATCAGAAAATTCTGATGCAGAATCTGCAATTGCCGCATGATCTTCAGTGGGGCAATGAGATAGCCCAAACGCCAACCGGTCATGGCATAGGCCTTGGAAAAACCACCAAGGACAAAAGCATTGCGGGTATGCTGAAGAATCGTCTGTTCTTCACCGACATAGGTTAAGCCGTGATAGATCTCATCGGAGATAATCGGGACCGGTAGCTGTGCCAGTGCCGCCAGGTCATCAGGTGTCAGGACCGAACCGGTCGGATTTGCAGGAGAATTAATCAGTAACCCGCGGGTGCGTTCAGATATGACCGTCTTAACATCCCCGGCTCGCGGTTGAAAACCGTTTGTTGCCGTGGTCGGAACCGTCACCGGCACCCCGCCGGCAAACCGGACAAAGCTTGGATAGCAGGCATAACCGGGGTCGGTCAGTATAATTTCATCCCCGCTCTCCAGCAATGCGGAAAAAAGCAACAACATCAGCGGACTGGTACCGGACGACACCATGATCTGCTCCGGCACAAGATCAACACCATAGGTATCCAGGTAGTGCCGGCAGATCTGTTCCCGAAGTTCCAGCAAACCAAGGGAATGGGTATAGGAGGTCGCCTGTTCCGCCAGGGCCGCACCGGCGGCGGCGACCACAGCCGCCGGGGTGGGAAAGTCGGGCTCGCCGAGGCACAGATAAATCACATCACGCCCCTGGGCCTGGAGCACCTTGGCCCGTTCCATCAATTCCATGGCGAGAAAGGGCTTGATCTGGCCAGTACGTCGGGATAAAGGAATTTCCATCATAACCTCACACAGGACAACCGCGACAATGGCGGTCTTCGCGCTCAAGATTAATCTTCACCTGCGCTGAATGCAACCCCTTTACTGCCGCAATTCCCGTTGCATTGCAGTTACTCTACAGGTACAGTTGTCCCCCAAAACCCAAGGAAAAATTCCATGAAACACTTTTTATCATTTTCATCGCTGCTCATTGTTGGCAGCTTGGTGATCTTTACTGCCCTGGTCAGTGCTGCCCCGCCACCACCTGCTGATGGCTCAGCAAGCCAGCTGGTTGAATCCCTGGGTTGCCGCGGTTGTCATCGTATTCAGGACTTTGGCGGGAGTCTGGCGCCGGACTTGACGGCTATTGGCACGCGCCTGACCACCGCAGAAATAGCCGCATGGCTGACAAACCATCCACGCCCCGGCGAAAGCCGACTGATGCCGTCTTACACCACTCTGTCGATTGAAGAAATTGACAAACTCAGCAGCTATCTTTATCAACTGCGTTAACAAAAGAATCGATCCCATGTCCCAACGAATGATCCTGATCAACTCCCCCGTATTTGTTCCCGAAGCCACCTTAAAAAAACAGGGCAGCTGTTCTGCTCTGTTTCCCCATCGTCGTCCACTGGAACTTGAGATCGGCTGTGGCATCGGCGATTTTATTATCCAGATCGCCGCCCGGCGACCGGAACACAATTTTCTTGCCATCGATATCTTCAATCAGGGCTGCCGCTCGACCTGCTCCCGGGTGGAAAAGTCCGGGCTTGATAATATCCGCGTCATGCGCATGGAGGCCCGCTATCTGCTGCACCAGTATCTCGGTGACAATAGCCTGCGGGCGCTGTACATCAATTGTCCCGATCCCTGGCCGAAAAAGCGCCATCGCAAGCGCCGCCTGGTCAATCACGAATTCATCAATCTCGCCCTTTACAGTCTGGAGGACGGCGGCATTCTGAATTTTTCTACTGATTTCACCGATTATGGCGAAGATGTCGCTGAACTGCTCAGCGACGATTCACGACTGGAAAACTTGAACGATACTCCCTACACCAACGATCTGAGCGGTTATCCGGTCTCCAAATACATGCGCCGCTTCCTCGATCGGCAGCAGCCCATCTATCTCTGTCGCTATCGCAAAAAACCGGGATTAACCATCGCCCCCCCAGCGATCAGTAAAGGCTTTCGCATCCCCTGGCCACAGGAAAATACATGAAATTTGTCACCGCCGATCTGCCCGGTATTGGTGGCAGCTACAAAGAAACCCCGACAGATTTTGAAGTCGAAGAAATCCCCCTGTATCCTTGTTGTGGCAGCGGTGAACATCTGTATCTGTGGATCGAAAAAAGCGGAATCAGCACCTCTGAGCTGGTCAGTCGTTTAGCTCGCGGGCTACAACTCAAGGAAAACGACATCGGTTACGCCGGGTTGAAGGACAGTCGCGCGTTGACCCGCCAGTGGCTCAGCATTCCGGCAGCAAAACAGCCCCAACTGGACAATCTCCAGTTGAATAACGCCCGGATCCTCGCTACTCAGCACCACACCAACAAACTACGCCTCGGCCATCTGGCCGGCAACCGTTTTACCATCTGCTTGCACCGGCTGGGTGCCGGCGCAGGCGCAAAGGCTGCAGCCATTCTTGCTAAACTTCATCGCTGTGGCGTCCCCAACCGCTTTGGTGAACAACGCTACGGCATATTGGGCAATTCGGCGCTATTGGGTCATCTGCTGCTGACTGGTGACTATGAAGAATTTTGTCGGGAACTGCTCGGTGATCCGCAAAAAATCAACCATCCCGGGTGGAAAAAAGCGGCACTGGCCTACCGCCAGCAGAACCTCGAACAAGCCATCAAGGCACTACCTGGCGCCATGCGCCTTGAGCAACGGCTGATCCGTGACCTGTTGCAAGGAAAGACTCATGAACAGGCTGTTGACCGGCTACCAAAACAGCGTCTGCGCTTTTTTCTCTCGGCACTGCAATCGCGTTATTTTGATCAATTACTGGATATGAGGATTTCTGCCCTGGGAGAACTCAAAGCTGGAGACATTGCCTATAAGCATGCAAATGGCGCCTGTTTTCTAGTCGAATCGGCAGAGCTTGAACAAGCGCGCGCCGACAGTTTTGACATCAGTCCAACCGCACCACTGTTCGGTCACAAGGTCATGCTCGCAAAAGGAGAGTCGGGAACCGCCGAGACAACGCTGCTGGAACGTGAACAGTTAACCTTGAACAGTTGGAAGCCGGCACCCGGGCTGGCCATGCCGGGAGAACGGCGGCCGTTACGGGTACCGCTGGAACTACCAAAAATCGTCAGCACCACAAATGACAGCCTGACCCTTGAATTTGCCCTGCCCAAAGGAAGTTACGCAACCAGCGTGCTGGCAGAGCTGATGAAATCTTCATAAGTTTCCATTTACAGCCATCTTCCTTATGGACAAAAGTAAAACAGCATTCTATACTTATGACTCACAGTAATGGTATTTTCATAAACAATCCGATAGTCATTGACAGTTTCTTATCACGGGTCTAGAATCTTCGAGCCATTTTATATAGTGATAACAGAGAAAACAGGGGTGTTGATACCATGGTCAAAAAGGACAAATCAGAATATATCATCCAGGCCGTTTCCCACGCACTGGACTTGCTTGAGCAGTTTCATGAGGATGTTGACGAGCTCGGCGTGACAGAACTGAGCAAACGCCTTAAGCTCCACAAAAACAACGTCTTTCGACTGCTCGCCACCCTTGAGTCGCGGGGCTACATTGAGCAGAACAAAGCGACAGAAAACTATCGTCTCGGGCTGAAGGCCCTTGAGCTGGGACAGACCTTCATCCGCCAGATGGGGCTGTTGCGCCAGGCCAAACCAATTCTCGAGCGCATGGTTGAGCAAAGCAACGAAACCTCCTATGTTGTCATCTACAAAGATTATCACGTGGTCTACCTTGATGTAGTTGAGACCAATCTGACCGTTCGTGTGGTATCGCGAGTCGGTTCACGCCTACCGGCTTATTGTACCGCTGCCGGCAAGGTCCATCTGGCCTTTATGACCGAAGAGGAACTTGACGAACTGTTGCCACAGATTGACTACGTTCAACACACATCGACCACCATCACCAACCCTGAAGCCATGCGCAAAGAACTTCAACAGATCCGGGAACAGGGCTATGCCTTCGACGATGAGGAACTTGATCAGAGTGTTCGCTGCCTGGCTGCCCCGATTCGCGACTATACCCGGCGCATTGTTGGTGCCATCAGCGTCTCCGGACCAACGATGAGGGTCTCTAACGAGCGTATTCAGAGCGAGCTGACCCCGCTGGTACTTGAATCTGCCAAAGAACTGTCAACCCGCCTTGGCTTCCCGGGCTGATTGATCTGAACGATAATAAGCCAAAGGCCCCTTAACCACAGGGGCCTTTTTTATGAGGAAAAACCTCTTGAGCTGGATTGAAGAAGAACGGGAACGGGCACACTGCGACGGCGTAAGTCACCCTGATAATTTTCCTTTTCTGCTGGCTCCGAAGCAACCCAATGGCCAGGCGGTCGTATTAGTCCACGGCTTTGGTGCGACCCCAAGATCCATTTTCCCGGTTGCCGAAGCCCTTTACCGGCAGCACTACACTGTTGCTGGAGTGCGACTCCCCGGCCACGGCACCAGCCCGGACGACCTCAAGCAGCGCAAGGCAACTGAATGGACAGCGACGGCCTGCTCAGCCTATGATTATCTTACCGAAAAAGGCCTTAAGGTCAGTTGTGGCGGCTTAAGTACCGGTGCTCTGGTTACCCTGACCCTGGCGTCACAACGGCCGCTACACAAACTGTTGTTATTTTCCCCTTTTCTGCAATTGCGTCACCATCTCGCCCCTTATGCCGGTTTTCTAAGTTTTTTTGTTCCTTATCAGAAAAGCACTGTCGGCAAGCTGGAAAGTGATTTTTACTACAGCCGACGCCCTTTAAAGGCCATTGCCCAGATCAATCTGCTGCTGCGTGACATGCCCCGCATTCTGCCGCAGATCCAGGCACCGGCGCTGATGCTAACCTCCACTGGCGATAGGACCATTGCTCCCGGCACCGCCCTCAAGCTCTATGAGCGCCTCGGCACCCCGCATAAAATACTTCATGTTTACGGCAATAATGTTCCCCATGTTCTCACCACCGCAGAAAACCCTGAGCTCGACGATGTTCTGCAACGCTGCCTTGAATTCATGAATCAGGAGTTCATCAGCTCCCCCGCCA
>CAZMFD010000044.1:0-25693 GCA_964565445.1 uncultured Geobacteraceae bacterium | reverse complement strand
CGCATGTCGAAAACCAGCGATTTGTGTTGCACTATGGGGATCTGACTGATGCCTCGAATCTGACCCGGATTCTGCAGCAGGTCCAGCCGGACGAGGTCTACAACCTGGGGGCGCAATCTCATGTTGCGGTGAGCTTTGAGTCGCCGGAGTATACGGCCAATGTTGATGCCCTTGGGGCTTTGCGTCTGCTCGAAGCGATTCGTCTACTCGGGCTGGAGCAAAAAACCCGCTATTACCAGGCCTCTAGTTCCGAGTTGTATGGGCTGGTTCAGGAAACGCCGCAGAAAGAAACCACCCCCTTTTATCCCCGTTCGCCATATGCCGTGGCCAAGCTGTATGCTTACTGGATTACGGTCAATTATCGCGAAGCCTACGGACTGTACGCCTGCAACGGAATCCTTTTTAACCACGAATCATCACGTCGGGGGGAGACTTTTGTTACCCGTAAAATCACCCGGGGTCTTTGCAATATTGCCCTGGGCCTGGAAGATTGTCTTTACCTTGGGAACCTGAACGCCTTGCGTGACTGGGGGCATGCCCGTGATTATGTCCGCGCCCAGTGGCTGATGCTGCAACAGGATGAGCCTGAAGATTTTGTTATTGCAACCGGTCGTCAGTGTTCGGTGCGGGATTTTATCCGGATGTCAGCTGAGGAACTCGGTATCAGTTTGTCTTTTTCTGGAGAGGGGGTCGAAGAGATGGCAGTCGTTGAATCCATTTCCGGCGATAAGGCTCCGGCGCTTAAGGTCGGGGATACCATTGTGCGGGTAGATCCACGATATTTCCGTCCAGCAGAAGTAGAAACCTTGCTGGGTGACCCGGAAAAGGCCCTAAAAAAACTTGGCTGGTCCGCTGAGATTGATCTGGCGGAACTTTGCGCAGAAATGGTTGGAGAGGATTTCATGGTCGCGTGTCAGAATGCTTTTCTTAAGGAAAACGGCTATTGTGTTTTGCCGCTGCCGCAGGAGTGACAGATGGGTTCTGAAACACCGGTGATATTTGTTGCAGGACACAATGGGATGGTCGGCTCAGCGATTGTGCGGCAATTGAAATCTCTTGGGCATACCAATCTTCTGACCAGAACCCGTCAGCAGCTGGATCTTCTCGATCAACAGGCCGTCCGTGATTTTTTTGCCGCTGAACAAATCGATCAGGTTTATCTGGCTGCTGCCAGAGTTGGCGGTATTCATGCTAACAACTCTTATCCGGCGGAATTTATTTACGAAAATCTGCAGATTGCAACCAATGTGATCCATGCCGCCTATCAGCACAAAGTTTCGCGGTTGCTGTATCTGGGCAGCAGCTGTGTTTACCCCAGGGACGCTCAGCAGCCGATACGCGAGGAGGCTTTGTTGACCGGACTTCTGGAGCCGACCAACGAGCCTTACGCTATCGCCAAGATTGCCGGGATCAAACTTTGTGAAAGTTACAATCGCCAGTATGATTGTGATTTCCGTTGTGTTATGCCAACCAACCTATACGGGCCGGGTGATAATTTTCATTCACAGAACAGTCATGTGGTGCCGGGTCTGATTCGGCGAATTCATCGGGCTGCTGTCCAGGGGCATGAAGAGGTTGTGGTCTGGGGTACCGGCCTGCCGCGCCGTGAATTTCTGCATGTTGACGATATGGCGGCGGCCAGCGTTCATGTGATGAACCTTGATGAACAGTTACTGAAGTCGCGTGTGCCGGCCAGGGTATCTCATGTCAATGTTGGCTCAGGTGTCGATTGCAGTATCAGCGAACTGGCAGAGCAACTGGCAGAGCTGCTGGGTTTTCGTGGGAGGTTGGTCTATGATGATTCGTACCCCGAGGGTACGCCGCGCAAGCTTCTGGATGTGTCAGTACTGACGTCCCTTGGCTGGAGTGCATCAATCAGTCTGCAAGAGGGGTTGCGTACGACCTGTGACTGGTATTTGGAGCGAGAAGCTCATCAATACGGCAGATAACTGCTTGTGATTGCTTGTGATTGGGCTGTCGCGCAACAGCCGTAGACTGAAGACCCAGTGCTTGTTGAATTGTCAGACTATTCCCGAAAAAAACCGCTTCAAATTACATATGCTGTCCTGTCACTCAGCAATGCTGTGATCTTTTCCAGCGGCAATGCTTCACTAAAAAAATACCCTTGAACCTTTTCGCAGCCAAGCTGGCTGAGGTAGTCGAGCTGTTCCAGCTCTTCGACGCCATCGGCAGCGAGGTTGAGCTTCATTCCTTTGGCCATCATTGCTATGCCGTCAATCAAGCGTGAACTACGTAATGTTTTGCTGATTTCGCGGACAAATGAGCGATCGATCTTCAAGGCACTCACAGGGACGGATTGCAGGTAGCTTAAAGGTAGAAAGCCGCGGCCGAAGTCATCGACGGTGATGGCTATGCCTTGGTCACGCAGGGCTTTTATATTGCTTGTGACCAGTTTTTGCCCCTTCAACAGGCTTTCCTCGCTGATTTCCAGATTTAAAAGTTCAGGGCTGAGGTTGAATTCTGCCAGTACGCCCAAAAAATTATCGACAAAATTTTCCTGTTCCAATTGGGTCGGTGAAATATTGAAAGAAACTGGGATGTTTGGTAAAGCGCTCTTTCTCCACTGAGTCAGGGCTTCACAGACTTGACGCAGTGCCATCGCTTCGATGGTCAGTAGTAATTTCACTTTTTCCGCGGCGCGTAAAAACTCACCAGGATAAATGAGTCCTTGATGCGGGTGGTGACGGCGCAACAGGGCTTCGAGGCCAATGACAGTCCTGGTCTGGGGATTGAATTGGGGTTGGAAATACACCGCGAACTGATTATCTTCAAGGGCTTGGCGCAGGTCACGCTCTGCCGTGTTGGAGACGGTCTCTTCCTTCATGACGTCGGTATAGAAAGAGAAGTTATCCCTGTTGTTTGACTTGACGTGGTACATGGCAACATCGGCATTGTGAAGCAGGGTTTCCCAGGTTGTGCCGGTGGTCGGATAAACGGCGACCCCCAGACTAGCGCGCAGATGCAGCTGGTGCTGATCGACAAGAAAGGGTAGGCGGATTTCATCGAGAATTTTTTTCGCTACGGTGGCAATACTGCTTTGGTCGCAGATATCGGGTAGCAACAGGGCAAATTCGTCCCCGCCGAAACGACACAGGGTGTCTTCGGCTCGCAGGCAGCCAAGGATTCTGCTGGCGACCAGTTGCAGGACACGATCACCGATTAGATGTCCCAGCGTGTCGTTGATCGATTTGAAGCGATCCATGTCGATGAACAACAGGGCAAACTGCTGGTCATGGCGCTGGGCGCGGGCGATGGTCTGGTTCACCCTGTCCATGAAGAGGGTTCGGTTGGGTATCCCTGTCAGCAGATCATGATAAGCCAGATACTGGATGTCCTTCTGTTTTTTTTGTAGCTGCTGCTTTTCCTGATACTGTTCCCGGGCTTTGGCAATAGTGCTGAGAAGTTCAGCCGGTTTGTAGGGTTTGCGGATAAAATCATGGGCTCCCAGACGCATGGCTTCCTTGACCCACTCAAAAGAAGATTCGCCGCTGAGCACGATGGTTTCGGCGGCATAACCTGATTGATTGATGTACTCCAGGACGTTTAGACCGGTTGCGCCCGGCATCTGTAGATCGAGAAGCAGGAGCTGGTAGCAGCCGCTCTGCAGCTTTCTGATCGCTTCCTTACCATCAAATGCCAAATCAACATCTTCATAGCCGTTGATCTGGAGCATCATTTGGACGCTCTTTAGCTGAGCCTGTTGGTCATCAACGACCAGAATTCTGAAGGAGTCAGTTAGGTTCAGGCACAAGGCGTTCTCCTTCATCAACATGGATCCCTTCTGCCAAGGGTGGGGCGGATGGTATTGCGTCCGGCATCTTTGGCCGCGTAGAGAAAGCTGTCAGCCCTTTTTAGGGAGTTGTCGATCCCCTCTTCATCTTTGTGCACTTGTGTAACACCAAGACTGACGGTGATGTTCAGCTTCTGCTGCAGATAGCTGAATTGGTGATTGGCAATCTTTCTCCGAATTTTTTCCGCAATTAGCAGCGCCCCCTCCAGGTCTGTTGCCGGCAGGAGCAGAACAAATTCTTCGCCGCCAAAGCGACCGACAAGATCGGTTTCCCGACAGGATTTTTTAAGCAAATCCGCGCATTCTCGCAACACCATATCGCCGGTATGGTGTCCAAACTGATCATTGACGTCTTTGAAGTGGTCGAGATCAATCATAATCAATGACAGCGAAAGACCGCTGCGCAGGGCCTTTTTTGTTTCAAGCTGGGCTTCTTCGAGAAAATGGCGACGGTTACTGATTCTGGTAAGTTCATCGGTGGAGGATTGAACACGAAGTTTTTCCATTGTTTTTTGCTGTTTTTTTTGGGCATTAATAGCAAAAACAGCGAAATAGAGCAGTGCCAGACAAATGATAACACCTAGTAAGGTCAGAATGCGGCCGGTTTTTCGCCATGGTGCCAGCATGATATCTTCCGATCGGGCAATCCGGATGACGACGGGCCATTCCTCGAGGTGGTTGAACATGACGGCCTCGTTGTTGCCGTCACTGTTTTTCAGGTGGGCCACCCCTTGCTGCTGTGCCCTGGCCAGCACGTCCCCATCACTAATGAGTTCGGGATAGTGCCGACCTACTGAGGAACTGTGGTCGGGTATTCTTGAATATACCAGCCCTTGCGGGGAGAGGATGGTCAGGGAGTATCCCGGCTCAGTGATGAGTTCTCCGTAGGAATGGAAAAAGTACTTCAGATCGATGATCCCTACCAGCACCAGATCAAGTGATCCGTCAGGATGGCGGATCGCCTTGCTGATCCCTGTTGTCCACTGATCGTCGAAAATCAGGGATGCCTGGGGAGGGCTGATATAAAGCCCTTCCTTCATTTCTGACGTATGCACAGAAAAAAAATTGCGTTGCCTCAGATTCGGCCTGACAATGTCGCCGTTACCGTGGAGAACATCGCCATTAGGATCAACAATATTGAGTCCGACCAGGTAGTTGTTGTGCGCCACTAGATCGTCCAGAATGTGACTGATTTCCGGTTGATTCTGAAAGCCTGATTGAGCACAGAGACTAAGATAGTTTTGCAAGCCGTGAAAGACCTGATCAAGTCCGAAGATGGCTCGCTTGATGTCTGCTTCAACAGATCCTGACATACCGGCCATGGCCGTTTCGTTTTCCTTGAACACAAGTTTTTTCTGTAACTGTAAATTGTAACCAATTAGCACGATGGTTAGCAGCATACAGAAAAAAGCGAATGTCGAGGTTTTTCTCATCTGTATTCCATGATCAGCAAGTTGTGAATATTGTCGCTGAACCTTTTCGTGTTCCTGGTCGGGAACCTTTCACGGCTGCCGCAGGATGTGTCATCCTGCTGGGTGCAAAAAAAATCCCCCTTCGTGCCGAAGAGGGATTGAAGCGTCTTCGGCAACCCGGCTGTCCCTTTGGGACCCGTGGTTTTGCGTCCCCGAATTGCTCCGGGTTTGCCTTTGTCGGACTTTGATAATTAAATTATCCTTACTATACTACTCCAAGTAAAGATGTCGAATCAAGTAGTTTTTTCTCCCAAGCTATTGCAGATTGTTAAGGTCATGTGCTGTGTTGTGGCAGTCGCCACAGTTGGGGAATTTGCTGTGAATGCCGGCGGCATGCGGTTCGCCATGACAATCGTTGCAGGATGCGATGGTGGCATGCTGATTGACGTGGCAGTCTACACAGGTTGTCGTGCTGTGTTTTGTCGTTGTTGCCTGCAGCTCGTTAAAAGCGGTAACATGACAGGCAGCACACAAATTATTGGCGGTCGTTGACGGGTATTCCAGCAGCGTCGGCTGATGTGCGGCGTGACATGTGGCGCAGTCGGTTACTGCCATTTCTGGTGAATGTGACGCATGGCAAGTCATGCAGTCCGGCGTGTAGCCATGGGTGTCGGCATGACAGTAGTTACAGGAAACCTGGCTGTGAACGCTCGGATTGGCTTCCATTTCCTCGCCTTGCTCGGAGTGGCAGGTAAGGCATTCCATTTTCAACTCGCCGGTCAGGGTCACCTTGAGGGGCTGATGCGGATTATGACATCCGTTGCACGTGTTGAGTGTGTAATGGTCGGTGCCCACGTGACATTCAGCACAGGAAGGAATATTGTTGGCGCTCATGGGGCGGTGCTCAACGTGGCAGTCAAGGCAGTTGATGGCCATCTGATGCGCTGCACCGTCTTCGGCGACCTGAGTGGTTTCCAGAACGTGGCATTTGATGCAGTCGTCAACGGTGAGGGTATTGGCGGATACCGGAGTGCCGAAAACAAGGAATAGCACTCCTGACAGGAACAAGGTCAGAAAAAGTTTGTGAGTAGAACGACTGATGAACATGAAACCTCCTCATGAAATTAGTGCAGGTGGAATTCGTGGTGGCAGCACGAATCGCAGATAACAATGTGAGAGCATAGCGGAGAAAATCAAAATTAATGGCTCAGCAACTGGTGGCATAAAACACATAAAGCGCATTGCAATAAGCAGACCAGCAGAATAGTTTAAATAAAGTGGTTTTTATTCAGCAGGTTGCAGGTGATACCACAAGAGTGGTTGGTGATATCGCTGAAAAAACGGTTTTTGTACCGGAAAATACGGTGAAATGGCTAAGTTTAACCCATTATTCAACATTTAACGCAGCCGCTGACACAGCAACCCGGCAATAATAAAGGCCAGTCCAATGAAGGTGGCGGCGAGAATCTGCTCGCCGAGGAGAAAATAAATAAAAATCAACGAAAGAAAGGGAGACAGGAAAATCAGGTTGCTGATGCGGGCGGTGTTGTCAGTGAGTTTCATCGCCATCAGCCACAGGACAAAACAGGCCCCCATTTCAAAAGTGCCGACATAGGCAGCCCCCAGCAGTCCTTCCAGTGACGGTGGCCGGAGATCGCTGGTCAGCAGGTAATAGCCCAGGACAAAAGGAAAGCTGAACAGAAAGTTGACAAACAGGGCAACCACCGGGTCGCGGCGGTCGCGGGTATTGTAGATCCAGTACAACGCCCAGACCACAGTGCTTAGCAGCGCCAGTGCCACACCTAACGGGCTGGTAAATTTCAGGCTGAGAATGTTGCCTTCGGTAGAGATGATCACCACGCCGCAGTAACTGACGATCAACGCCAGCCATTGCTGCCAACGGATCTGTTGCTTCAGTAAGGGAACCGCCAGCAGCGACAGGACAATGGCCCAGGTGTAGTTCAGCGGCTGGGCCTGCTGGGCCGGGAGCAGATCGTAGGCTTTGAACAAAATCAGATAGTAAAGGAACGGGCTTAAAAACCCCAGGAAGATGGAGAGCAGGTATTCCCGCCGGCTGCATTGGAAAACCTGTTGCCATTTGCCCTGATAAACAAGAATCGCACCTAACAATGCGGTTGAGAAGACACCTGAGTAGAGCAGCAGTTCAATCGGAGAGAAATGGCGCAGTGAGAGCTTGAAGGCGGTGGCTACCGTCGACCACAGCAGCACCGCCGCCAGCCCGAACAGCAAGGCTTTACGCTGTTGATTCATGGGGGGGTTCCGGTTTGGGTGAGCGCCGGCGGAGCACCAGGACGGCCAGTCCGGAAAAAATCAGGACAATGCCGATTGCTGCCTGAACATTGAGAATTTCGCCCAGAACAAAAATCCCCAGTAATGCCGCCGTCATCGGTTCGGCCAGGGAGAGGGTGACGGCAGTGCCGACGGCGACGGTCTGTAGCCCACGGGCAAACAGCCAGTAGGATAGGGCCATGGTCGCCAGTCCCAGATGCAGAATCACCACGATTGAACCGGGTTGCATTATCCATTCTGCGTCGATCCTGAATAATGCCGGCGATAATATCAGCGCTCCGAGGCAGATAACAATTGCCATCACCGCATTAGGACTTTGATGCTCGAGCAGCCCCTTGATCATCAGGGTGTAAGCGGCGTAGGCTATCCCGGCACAGATAGCCAGAGCAATTCCTAAGGGATCGACAGTGACGCCGCCACCGCTGAAGCTTAAGAGCAGACATCCAGAAATTGCCAGCAGGGTTGCAGCATACCAGCGCCTTCCCGGTTTTTCTCCACGGAAGATCAACCCCAGCAGTCCTCCGGCAATAGGAGCGCTGCCGATGCCGACAACGGTGCCGACGGCAACACCGGTTTTGGCTACAGCACTGAAAAAACTGAGTTGGTACATCGCGATGAAAAAGGCTGCTAACAGCAGAGGGCGCAGCTGCCAGTCATGAAAAGAGCCAAACTCCTTGCGGTAGAGGGTGAGCAGGAACAGGGCGATGCCACCGAACAGCAGGCGCAGGGCACCGATCGCTGCTGGATCGTAGCCGGCCGGGGCAAACGCCTGGGCGGTGCCGGTGGTGCCCCACAGCATCGCTGCTCCAAGCACCAGCCAGGGCCCTACGGTCACAGAGTACGATGGCAAATTATTTTTATTAAAGTCAGTCATGATATTCCTTGAAAATTTG
Source organism: uncultured Geobacteraceae bacterium (assembly GCA_964565445.1). Lineage (GTDB taxonomy): Bacteria > Desulfobacterota > Desulfuromonadia > Desulfuromonadales > Geopsychrobacteraceae > Pelovirga. The sequence goes on along the minus strand of CAZMFD010000044.1, from coordinate 17,267 downwards.
CCTGCTGACGGGACGTTGCAATAGCGCAACACCTGCCAGGCGACCGAGAACATAAGCGCCTGCGGCGGCGGTGGCCCCGGACAGAGGCAAGTATAGCAGCGCGCCAAACATCAGGATAAAAATCACCAGCGCTTCAACTGCCGTGGCGATGGAGACCGGTCTGGTCAGGTGTGTAACAATCAGGATGGAGCGCTGGAAACAGATAAGCACCGTCAGGGTTGGAAACAGCGCCATCACCTGCAGTGGGGTAACGGCAAAGGCTGCCAGGGCCGGAGTAAGACCGGAAACATCTTCAAACCAGAGGCGATTTAAGGGCGTCAGGGCCATCAGGGTCAGGCAACCACCGGTGGCGACGGCGAGCATCACGGCAAAATTGCGGACCTTGGGGTAGTTGTCCTTATTCTCACCCAGTAATGCAATGGCGATTTCCTGATAGGAGAGACCAACCGCGCGAAAGACGAAGGTCAATCCATAGATGACCGGCATCACTGCCAGGGATTCGACCGGATTGGCGGCGCGACTTAAGAAAAAGGTCACCATGGGGTGAACGGACAACCCGATCAGGGGCGTCAGAGCCAGGGGGAGGTAGTGATCCCAGATGTCACGATAGCTAGGGATGCTGGCGTCTGGTTGCGGCTCTTTTGCCAGCAGTGCGGCAACCGCCTTGTGGGCCAGAACCCGGGTCATCACAGCTTCGGCGACAACCCCGCTCGACAGAGCCAGGGCCCCAATGATGGCTCCACTGATGGCGGTGGTCAGATAACAGAAAACGGCGGTAGCGCCCATGAAGCTGATGCGGAAAATGGTAGCCAGGGCGACCCGACGGGTATTGTGGTCAGCAATCAGTACCCCCTGGTAAAAACGCCTCAGGCCGATGGCGCCGGGCCAGGGGAGCAGAAAAAACAGAGCAGTGCGGGTCAGATCGGCGACTTCCGCGGGGAGGCCGATGAGAGCGCGAACGACCAGATCATAGACGGGGGGAAGCAGAAACAGGGCCAGGGCCAGGGTGACCGCCAGACTTAAGGTGATGGAAAAATGGCGCAAACGGCGATAACTGATGCGGTCCTTACATAGGGCGGTGGCGGAACTTAAAAGCATGATCACCGGCGCTTCAGCGACCAGGGCAAAAGCGAAAGCGACGCCGTAAGCGGCGAGATTGACCGCTTCGGCTCCCATCCGCGCGATAATGGCGGCAATAAAAGGGCCTTCGACGGCCATCATCAGCCAGGTGGCGGCTAGTGGCAGCCAGAAGCGGAATATCTGGGGATAGGTTGCAGGTTGTGGTTGAATGGACATATTATCCGCCGACTGAGGCGCTCAATCCGTGATTTGAGAAACAGGCAATTGCCCGCTCAAGATCGTTCTGTTCGGGTGGCTGGAGTGCGTTCTGTTGATAACTTGATCCCAGCTTGCGATATTTGTGTGCCGCTATAGCATGGTACGGCAACAGAGCGACAGCCTTTTTTTCGCCCGGTAAGGCGGCAATCACTTCAGCAAAAGCCTGAAGGTCCGCCTCAGCGGTATTGACCCCTTTGATCAAGGGAATGCGGATCTGGATTTGTGCACCAGTTGCGGAAAGTGCCCGCAGGTTGGACAGGATCAGACGGTTGTCAGCGCCGGCTAATTGTTGATGTCGAACCGGATCGATCAGTTTGAGATCGAATAAAAACAGCTCGGTGCGCTGGACAGCGGCGAGCAGGTTTTTTTCAGGAACATGTCCGGCGGTATCGATTGCTCGATGGATCTGTTGTTGTCCACAGCGATCCAGCAGTTCAAACAGATAGTCAGGATAGAGCAGGGGCTCGCCGCCGGAAATCGTCACGCCGCCACTAGACTGGTCGAACAGGTGCTGCTCGCGTTCAATAATTGTCATCAGTTCATCAATGGACTTTTTCCCCCCTGACATCTCCATCGCTCTGGTCGGACAGATGTGCGCACACTTGCCGCACAGGTCGCAGCGCTTATTGTCCGTGCGGATTCCTTCTGGCGATAGTTCCAGGGCCTGATGTGGGCAGACCTTGACGCATTCACCACAGCCAATGCAGCGCTCCGGGGTATAGAGTTTCTGAGCCTGCGGCAGAATGCTCTCGGGATTGTGACACCACACACAGCGCAGAGAACACCCCTTGAAGTAAATGGCCAGACGAATCCCGGGACCATCGTTGATGGCGTAGCGCTTGATGTCAAATATTAGGGGCTGAGACATAGTTTAAACTCGGAATATAGAATATAGAATTCAGAATATAGTAATAAAATCAAAAGCCCTTCTTCTGTATTCTGAATTCTGAATTCTGCCTTCAAAAACTCTCATTCTCCGTTCGTTCAATCACTTCCTGCTGCAGATCGGCGTTCATGTCGTTGAAATAATCACTGTAGCCGGCCATGCGTACGAGCAGATCTTTGTACTCTTCCGGGTTCTCCTGGGCGGCTTTTAGGGTGTCGGTATCGACGATATTGAACTGGATATGATGGCCACCGAGGGTGAAATAACTGCGGACCAGTTGGCCGAGCTTTTTTATGTCCTCGTCGCGTTTGAGCAGGCTCGGCAGAAAACGCTGGTTAAGCAGGGTGCCGCCGGAAAGGGTATGGTCAAACTTGGTCAGGGAGCGGATGACCGCGGAAGGGCCGTGGCTGTCGGCGCCATGGGAGGGTGAGGTACCATCGGAGATGGACTTGAAGGCAAAACGCCCGTTGGGGGTAGCGCCAAGCATTTTGCCGAAGTAGATATGGCAGGTGGTCGAGAGCATGTTGAGATGAAAGCTCTCCCCCTTGCTGTTGGGTTTGCCATCGATAGCGGTGAGCAGGTCGTTGTAAACACGGAGGGCAATATCATCGGCATAATCATCATCATTGCCGAAGAAGGGGGTGCGGTTGATAATGGTCTGACGCAGAAACTCTTCCCCTTCAAAGTTCTTTGCGACGGCACCAAGAATCCTTTCCATCGTAAAAGTGCCGGCGTCGAAGACATGTTTTTTGAGGGTGGCGAGACTGTCAGTGACCGTGCCCAGGCCGGTACATTGAATGTAGTTGGTGTTGTAGCGCGGGCCGCTGTCGTAATAGTCGCGCCCCTTACTGATGCAGTCTTCAATCACTACCGACAGAAAGGGCGCCGGGGCATACTTGGCGAACATGCGATCAATATAATTGCTGACCCGGATCTTGGTATCAACAACAAATTCAAGTTGTTTGATAAAGGCGGCATAGAGCTCATCGAAGGCGGCGAAGGTCAGCGGATCACCAGTTGCGAGGCCGACCTGCTTATTGTTTAGCGGATCAACCCCGTTGTTCAGGGTGATTTCCAGGATTTTTGGTACGTTGAGGTAGCCGGTCAGTACAAAGGCTTCCTTGCCGAAGGCACCGACCTCAATGCAGCCGCTGCACCCGCCTTCGCGGGCATCCCGCAGGGATTTTCCCTGACGCAATAGTTCTACAACATAGACATCCGGGTTGAAGATTGACGGGTAGCCGTGTCCCTGGCGAATGACCCGACAGGCTGCATCAAGGAAGCGGTCCGGGGTTCTGGCGCTGATATGGACCGAGCTGCCCGGCTGGAGGACGTGCAGTTCCTCAATCACTTCCAGCATGATGTAGGAAACTTCACTCACTCCATCTCGGCCATCGGCGGTGATGCCGCCGATATTGATGTTGGTAAAGTCATTGTAGGTGCCGCTTTCCCGCGCAGTGATGCCGACCTTGGGGGGGGCCGGCTGGTTGTTGACCTTGATCCAGAAGCAGCACAAAAGCTCCTTGGCCTGATCGCGGGTGAGGCCGGCATCCTTGATGCCGGTTTCGTAAAAGGGGGCCAGATGCTGGTCAAAATGACCGGGGTTCATCGCATCCCAGCCATTCAGTTCGGTGATGGTCCCCAGATGGACGAACCAGTACATCTGGATCGCCTCATGGAGGGTTTGGGGTGCACGGGCCGGTACCCGGCGGCAGACGGCGGCGATGGTGTGCAGTTCTTCAGCGCGCTGGGAGTTTGCTTCTGTGGCTGCCATTTCTTCGGCCAGGTCGGCGTGACGCTCAGCAAACAGTATTACCGCATCACAGGAAATCTCCATAGCTTTGAGTTCTTCAAGCTTGTCTGTAGCTTCATGATCGTTCAGAAAGTCCAGACGTTCAATTTCTGATTTTATCTGCTTTTTAAAGTCAAGCATGCCTTTGCGGTAAATCTGTCCATCAAGAGCGGTGTGACCGGGAGCCCGTTGTTCCATGAATTCGGTGTACAATCCGGCTTCGTACATGTTACGCCACGGCTCCGGCACATGGCTGAAAATCCGTTCACGGATGGTCTTGCCCTGCCAGTAGGGGATGACTTCGCGGGCGTAGGTATCGATATCCTCCTGGCTGATGGTATAGCGCTGCTGATCACGGGTAGTAAGAACGTGAAAGTCTTCGACACTGTGGCAGGTCAATTCAGGAAAGGTTGGCACGGCTTTTGGCCGCGGGCCCCGTTCGCCAACGATCAGTTCATCGTCACCGATATAGATGGTTTTTTTGCGGCAATGATCATAAAAATTCAGTGCTCGTAGCACCGGAATTGAGTATTTGCCGAAATTTTGCTGATAAAAGGTGGTCTCGTGGAGGGCCCGTTCAATGGAGAGGCTGGGTTCAGTCTCGACGCTCAGTTTACGCAGGCGCTGGATGCGAGGGTTCATGCCGGGCAGGGCGGCTGTTGTGCTGGTTTGGGTCATGATTGTCTCCATTGGATGATCGCTGATCGCAGTAAAATTCGTTGTTCGCTTAATGTAACAAATTTGTGTCTATCGGGACATGCCTGGCAGATGCAATGCGGTTTCCAAGGTGAAAACAGTGATTGCATCACATTGGATCAGCAAAGAAAGTGCCAAGGCGAGACTGTTTTAAACTGCCTTTAAAATCAGTACTTTAGAAGAGGTGAGGTTCTTTGATCAGAGTTCCTTTTGAAATAACTATTCATGAATGAATAAGAAATTCATAAACAAATATATGACCGGGCCCGTTTTAGGATCACAGGGTTCATTGGGTTGAGTTGTTGCAGTTTCTCTGCTTGCAAGTAAATATCGAAATTTTGGTGTTCCCATGAATCCCAATCAACTATAAACTTAACAGAGAATGTAGGAAATCTGAACCTTTATCCCCTTGATAAGGAGCTACAATGTCGATACAAAAAACACTGGGTGAATTCATCGTTGAAAAGCAATCTGATTTCCCTCACGCAAAAGGTGAGTTAAGCGCTCTATTAAGCGCGATCAAGCTTGCGGCAAAAATTGTTAACCGCGAAATCAACAAGGCTGGTCTGGTTGATATTACCGGTGCTAGCGGTGTCGAGAATATTCAAGGCGAACAGCAGCAAAAACTTGATATGTATGCGAATGAGATATTTAAAAATGCACTCATCGCGCGCGGTGAGGTCTGTGGCATCGCATCTGAAGAAGAAGACAATTACGTATTTTTTGACAATAATAATAGTCGTAATGGCAATTATATTGTTCTTATGGACCCGCTGGACGGCTCGTCAAATATTGATGTGAATGTCTCAGTTGGTACAATATTCTCGATCTACCGCCGCGTCTCTCCGCTTGGTGGTCCCGTTAACATGGAAGATTTTCTACAGGTCGGCCGAAAACAGATTGCCGCAGGTTATGTAATTTATGGTTCTTCAACCATGCTTGTTTTTACGACTGGTCATGGTGTTCATGGCTTCACCTATGACCCATCGATTGGAGTGTTCTGCCTGTCCCATGAATCTCTCACCATTCCGAAAAGCGGTAAGATTTATTCAATCAATGAAGGCAATTACATCAAATTTCCACTAGGGGTGAAAAAATACCTGAAATATTGTCAGGAGGCAGATGAATCAACAAACCGCCCATATACTTCACGCTACATTGGTTCCTTGGTTGCGGACTTTCACCGTAACCTACTCAAAGGGGGTATCTATATTTACCCTCAAACGGCACAGGCACCGTCAGGTAAATTACGCTTACTATATGAATGCAACCCCATTGCCTTCCTGGCAGAGCAAGCTGGTGCGCTGGCTACCGATGGTTACAATCCCATTCTTGACCTGAAACCAACGGAGTTACATCAACGCGTTCCCTTCTTTACCGGGTCACCGGAGATGATGGCGACAGCACACGAGTTCATTGCTAAGTTTAAAGAAGAGTAAGTCTCCCCCGGCAAAGCCTTGATTTTCGATATGATTGAAGTGAGATCGGCTCTGTGGTAAAAATATACATGACTATTTTTGTCGGGAATTAGGATGATTCTGTCTTTCTGTCCTGAAGTCTTTGTGCCTACAGGCCCTTTTGTAAAGCGGGGATAAAGGAGATTCATGGCCGGTTGTTGTGATTCAGGATGTGAGATTCAAATCGATTCTGCGGCTCAGAAAAGAACGCTATGGATAGTTCTGCTCATCAATTTTGTCATGTTCTTTGTGCTTGTTGGGGGATCGATCTGGGGGAGCACGGTATCGCTCTTTGCAGATAGCTTTGATAACTTGGGTGATGCCATCACCTATGGCGTTAGTATCTGGGCGGTAGGAAAAAGTTCGCTGCAAAAGGCAAAGGTGTCACTCTTTAAGGGGATGTTGATTCTACTTGGGGCTGTCGCTGTTATTGTCAGTCTGGGGGTAAAATGGTACACCCTTGAAGTGCCGGTTTACCAGGTGATGGGCGGGTTTGCGATTGCAGCTCTCATTGCCAACCTCATATGTCTTGGTCTTTTATGGCGGCATCGCAATGATGATCTGAATATGGAATCGGTCTGGCATTGTTCGCGTAATGATATCGTCACCAATTCTTCAGTCATTGTTGCCTCCGGACTGGTCTGGTATTTCAACTCATGGATTCCCGATATGTTGCTAGGTGGCATTCTGTTCGTTTATCTGCTGAGATCCGGCATCATCATTACCAAAAAATCGCTGAAGCAGATCGCCCTTCCCGATCTGCACATTTAAGACGGGCTGTATCTTCAATCCGCAGGGTAAATGAATCTATGGGATTTTACAGTAAATACCTCCTCCCCAAAGCCGTCCATTGTGCTTGCGGACTGAAACAGGTACGGCGCCAGCGCGAAAAGGTGGTACCACATGCCCGTGGGCGGGTGCTTGAGGTTGGCATCGGTACCGGTTTGAATCTGCCGTATTATGACGCAAGCAGGATCAGCAAAGTCTGGGGGCTTGATCCAGCGCCGGAGATGATCAGGGTGGCCCGCCGGGTCGCAGATTCAGTTCCGTTCGAGGTGGATTTTATCGGTTTATCGGGCGCTGAGATTCCCATTGAGGATAGCAGCGTCGATACCGTGGTCGTTACCTACACCCTTTGTTCCATTGCCGACACTCTCCCTGCGCTTTTACAGATGCGCAGGGTGCTGCGGCCTGGAGGTGAGCTGCTTTTCTGTGAGCACGGAGTCGCGCCGGATGCTTCTGTTCGGCGCTGGCAGGAGCGGATCAACCCGATCTGGAAGAGGATTGGAGGGGGCTGCCATCTGAATCGTGTCATTCCAGACCAAATTAAAGCGGGGGGTTTTAAGATCAAGCAGATGGACAGTATGTACATATCTGGCTGGCGTCCGGCCAGCTTTAACTTCTGGGGTGTCGCGGTACCGCGTTAGGTGCCGGCGTAATGATTTTTCGGCGGCCAACAATCAATAATACAGCAGCAGCGGGATGATCGGGATCAGGATGCCAACGATGGTGAGGACAAGACAGCGTACCCTGAATTTTCCTTTGGGCAGGAGAGCAAGACCTGTCAGACTCAACAGGATCAAGCCAACCGCATAAACATCAGCGATCCACGTCCAGGCTTTTTTAGCGTGATTAAGGTGGATGTAATTAAGGGCGTGCCAGACCGGGCGCCTTTGTGCGCGCTCGTATTCGACGACCCCGGTCGGCAGGTGGAATTGAATGACCCGGTCATCGACAAATACCATCAAGGATTCAGGGTCCGGCTGAAAAATATTTTCATAGGTCGGCCGCTCTCCAATCAGGCGCAGCATGTCAAGAACCATTGCTTCACTGACAACACCACGATAGGAGCTCGGTGGGATGGTTGCAATGGATTTTTCCAGCGTGTAGTTAGGATTCCAGTCATGCAGATGATTCACGGCAATGCCGGACAGGGCATAAATGAGAGTCAAGCCGATACACAGGTAGCCGATATCGCGATGCAGGGCATGATTAAAGCGCCGGAAGCTCATTCTTGACTAAAGATCCTCGATCACGGCACCAAGCCCGCGCAACTGAAAATACGTTTCACCCGATGTCACCGTTGCCGGATCAAAAGACTCGCCAGTCTGTTGAGCATGATGTGTCTGGTAGGCAATGACATCCTCTTTGGATAAAACAAACTTTTGCAGGACACCTTCTACTGTCGCTGTTTTGCCACGGGCGGTCATGGGGAAAACCATTTCTCCATCTTCTACCTTGAAGCGTAACTGTTCAAAGGGTTTTTCGCCGGCGATCGACATCCAGCAACCACGCGAAGCGCAGACATTGACCACCAGTCCCCTGACCTGAAGGGTCTTGCCAACGAAGCTATCGGGATTTTCAAGAATCGCGGAGATGGATGTTGTTTCTTTAAGTGATAGTGGTGCGCCAAAAGATTGCGCGTGCAGCGAAGATGAAAACAAACCTACGAGCAGCATCACTAACATTACACCAAACCAGTTTTTCATCAGTTTTCTCCTGTGATAAGTCATGACAACCTGGGAACAGCTGCGATGACGTAATGAATATGCAAATCGACGGATACTATGCTCCGGGTCTGTAAGTTGTCAAATTGGTTTTTGGGAGGACATCCTTTTCTCCCTTCAGGGGACAATGTAGAATATCCCCTTTTGAGGTGGCAGCTGTCAATGGTCGGCGCTAGCGAGGGCCAGGGCAAACTGCTTGCCGAGCTTGATGGTTTGCGCGGAGCCGATGGAGGTCATGGTATGGAGCAGAAACTGATTTATAACTTCGACAATTCCCCATCGCGTGAAGGCACCTGTACGGAAAAGTACGAAGCGTGTCAACGTCTCTTCGGGCGCGCCGATGTGACACCACTGTGGGTCGCGGATATGGATCTACCGGCGCCGGCGTTTCTGACCAACGCATTGCAGGAGCGGGTTAGCCATCCGCTGTACGGCTATACTGAGCAGTACGATGCAGTTTTTGCTGCTATCCAGTGGTGGCTGAAGGACCAGCACGGGGTCGGGATCGATCAAGAGGCTATCCTGCTCTCACCGTCGGTGGTTACCAGCATGTGCATGGCTATCCAGGCTTATACCGAACCAGGTGATAGCGTCGCTTTGCTTTCCCCCATTTATGGTCCGTTCTTTACAACGGTAATAAACAACGATCGCAGTGTAGCCGACTGTCCCCTGCTTGTTCGTGAAGGCCGCCATCACATCGACTTTGCCCAACTGGATAAGATTCTTGCGCAGCCTGCCGTCAAGCTCTTGCTATTCTGCAGTCCCCACAACCCCGGCGGGCGGGTCTGGACGCCGGACGAACTGGAACAGGTTTCAAGTCTCTGCGCAGTCAACGGCGTAGTGCTCTTCTGCGATGAAATCCATTCCGACATTGTCTATCCGCCGCACCACAACACCTCTATCTTTTCCATCGCCAATGCGCATTCCCACACCATCCAGGCTCATTCCATCGGCAAAACGTTCAATGCCAGTGGACTCCAGGCTTCCTTCTGCTGCATCGTTGACCCGAACTTGCGCCAACGCTTCAGTCAGGTGCAGAACGCGGCGCATGCAGGCGACATTAATCTGCTGGGAAAGACCGCTATCACGACCCTGTTTTCGCTACAAGGGGTGGAATATAAGCGCCAACTTCTCGCTTATCTTTATGAAAATACGCGCGAAGTCTGCCGCCGCATGGGTGCCATCAAAGGCGTCGAGGTGATGGAGCCGCAAGCCACTTTTCTGGTCTGGTGTGACTTCCGCCGTCACGGTTCCTGGCAGGAGGTATCAAGGCGTCTTGTCAACAACGCTGGCGTTGCCCTGTCGGGCGGTACCTTCTTCGGGCCCCCCGGCATCGGCTGGTTTCGCATCAACTGCGCCCATCCACGCCGTCAGCTCTATCCCGCCATTGACCGGATCGTGTCTGAATTTAGCGGCTGAGCAGAGCGAAGGTTAAGATTTTACCCTGACTATTCTTCGGCGGTTAGGGTCGTCCACAGACTTTTTTCACCGCCTGGATATTGATGTACAAAACCACCGCCAGAACGATAACCGCAGCCACCCCGGTCAGCCCGCCGTAAAAGCTGTCACGCAGGGCGTTCATGATAAACACACCAAGAAAACAACCGGCCAGCACCATGTCGGCTTTGACCGACCATTCGCTGCGACTGTTCCAGGCCCAGCTTAAAACGTAGATATTGAGCAGCCCGTAGCCACCGGTGACGTAGGCAAAGCCCTTGAGCCAGGTGGTTGCGGTATCGCTGAAATAGACGTTGACGGTGTAAAAAACAAAAATAAAAGAGCTGATTACACTGAACAGCATCAGTCCGTAGAGCTGAAATTTTTCGGTCGAATCCATGACGTATCCTTGATCAATTAGAGATTGCCGGAGATTATCAAAACCCGGCCGAAATGCCAAGGTATACAAGGGTTCTTTCAGCTAATGCCAGTCGGCATATTGTCGCCCATCTGCTTGATCTGCTGGTGGCGAAAACAATCAAGGGTATGATCGTTGACCATGCCGGTCGCTTGCATGAGAGCATAGCAGATGGTGGCACCGACAAAATTACAACCACGTTGTTTCAGGGCTTTGCTCAGGGCATTGGATTGCGGAGAAGATGTTGGGACTTCGCTGATGCTGCTCCAATGGTTCTGTCGGGGGATGCCGTCGACAAAGCTCCAGATAAAAGCTGCCAGGCTGCCGTATTCTTTCTGAATGTCCAGTACGGCGCGGGCGTTTTTAATGGCAGCTTCGATTTTGAGTCGATTACGAACAATTCCGCTATCCTGAAGCAAGCGTTCCACGTCGAGCGGTGTAAATGCCGCGACAATGAGAGGATCAAAACCGGTAAAAGCGTTACGATAATTTTCTCTTTTTTTAAGAATTGTCAACCAACTTAAGCCCGCTTGCGCGCCTTCCAGTATTAGCATTTCAAACAGCCGGTCATCGTCAAAAACCGGCACTCCCCATTCATGGTCGTGGTAATCGCTATAGAGCGGGTCGGTGCCGCACCAGGCACATCTGGTTTCGCAATCCGGATGCATAGTAGAGATCATGAGGTCTGCTCCCCGGTGTTGGAAGTAACCACTGAAAACAGAGCATTCCGGCGATGTTGCAAGGAGGGAAGCTGGTGTCTGACCATGTCAAGACGCTCCCGGCTGAGATCGGCCATGATCAGTTCCCCATCCATTGAATGATTCTGTGCCTGTGTGACAACGATTCCCCAGGGATCGATGATCATGCTGTGACCATAGGTGTTGCGACCGCCGGGATGAGTGCCGACCTGGGCGGGGGCAAGAACATAGGCCTGGTTTTCGATGGCTCGGGCACGCAACAGGATGTCCCAGTGAGCGCTGCCGGTGGGAACGGCGAAAGCAGAAGGGACCGTCAGCAGATCGACCCCTTCGGTGGCATAATAGCGAAACAGTTCCGGAAAACGCAGGTCGTAACAGATGCTCAGGCCGATGCGCCACTCACCGGCTGTGACAATCTGCGGTGCAGTGCCGGCAGTTACCTGCTCGGATTCGCGGTACCTTCGATCTGACAAGTCACTGTCGAACAGATGGATTTTATCGTAGGTAGCGATCAGATTTCCTTCAGGAGAAAACACCGGGCAACAGTTGCGCAGCCGTTGATCTTTTCCCGTTAGTAACAGGGAACCGCCAACGATGGTCAGTTGGTGCTTGCGGGCCTGAGCGGACAGGAAGGGCAGAACGGTTTGGTGGGCGATTTTGTTGGCGAAATGTTCCTTGTGCTGCAGAGCGGGGTGCATGAAGGGGAACATTTCAGGGAGAACTACTAAAGATGTTGACTGGTTGGCTGCCTCTTCCAGTAAGCGGTCAACGATAACCAGGTTCCTGTCGACATCGTCCTGGGAGTTAAGTTGCAAGCAGGCAACACGCATGACATTTCTTCCTTATTTTTTTTCTGCGTTTGTATTGAAATCATGACGCCGCCAGACATAGGGCAGATCGATGATGGTGCCGGGGGTGTCGATGGCGTACAAATGTTCAAGACAGTCCAGGACAACCGTGCGCTGTTGGATCCGGTTAAAAGGTTCGCCGAGGGGGTGGCCGAAGGGCCAGCGCAGAAAGACGCTGCGTGGTGGTTGCACCTTTTCGGTATAGTCTCTGACGATGGTGATACCGATGGTAGCGATGCCGGCTTCTTCAACAACCCGTTGTATCAGTCCCACGGACTGATTACAGATCCCTCAGCCGGGGGTTAGCAGGGCGATATCGACCTTTTCGGCACGCAGCTTGTGGGTGATTTCCATGGCAGTTCGATTAATCAGGGTGTCGATGTGGGGGCCGTCGATATGTCCCATGAATGAATAATGGGTAGCGGCTATGCTGCCGAGGACCTTCTCGTCAACCAGTTCCTTCAGTCGATCCAGCGGCAGGATAATATTGGGATCCTTGTCCGCGTCGCTGTGGTTATAATAATCGTGAGTAATGACAAAATCATCGAACAGGGTAGCGGTATTCAGTTCCCGGCAGCTCGGATCGCCGTCGGAGTCACCCATGTCAAATGGGGTCTGATGTCGATGATGGATGCCGGCAGTCGTGATCAGCGCCAGCTTCGCTTGCGCCAGGGGAACCGCTGGAGGTACCCAGGGAATTCTGCCGTCACTGGTGCGTGGGGTATAGCTGTCGGTAAACATTTTTGCCAGCGCTGGAAAACGGGTTGCCCCACGTGCCAGTAGCTGATTTTTTAAGCGAGTTAAAGTGGTCATAGTGTGATACTAACCGACAAGCTGGTCTGGTGTCACCTGTGCGCCGCTGGGACCTAATAATAGGGTTTTGGAGGGTGAGCTGTTGGTCACTGGTTAGAGTGTCAGGGCGGCAATCAACAGTCCTGGAATAATGGCGGCGCCTATCCACAAAGGAAAATAAAGGTGCTTTCGGGTGCCTGCAATGACAGTAAAAAGGACCCCTTTGACCAGGGTATTAGTAGTGCAGGCCAGAAGGATTCCCCTGGCGGCCACATCCCCTGCCAGGTCACTTTTTGCTGAGTGTGATAGTGAGAGGGTAATAGCATCGACGTCCATCAGTCCGGAAACCAACGCCAGCGCATAGATTCCCACATCGCCTAACCAGGTTTTTGCCGCTTCAGACAGCAACAACATGGCCGCCAGCAGCAAGCCGATTTTCAGTGCCATGCTCAACTGCAGGGGGCTTTTGTGCTCGATCGGAGGGGTGTTTTGTGCTGGTTTTTTCTTCTGCCAGAACCATAGCAAGTAGAAAACACAGAGCAAGCCGATCAACATGACGACCAGCGGAATCCACAGCGGGTGGAGCAGGGTGGGGTTAACAACCATGATTTCAATCATCACCCGCGGAAACATGATCGCAGATGTTAATAGCACAGCACCGGCAAAGAGACTGCGGCCCTGTTCTTCTCGCGCAAATCGTGCCAGGGTCAATGTTGTTGCAGTGGAAGAGATCAGTCCGCCGGCAATGGCGGTGATGATCGTGCCGGTTTTTTTGCCGGTGATCTGGATCAGCAGATAACCCAGAAACGAGAGACCGGAAACCAGAACCACCATCCACCAGATCCAGTAAGGGTTGAGGGCGTTCCAGGGCCCGTACCCCTGATTCGGCAGCAACGGCAGAAGGACAATGGAGATGATCAGCAGCTTGATGCCGGAAAAGAAATCACCTGGGGAAATTTTTTTCAGCCATCCATGGAGAACCGGTTTGTACCCCAACAAGGCCATGACCACGACCGTTATTGCCAGTGCCGGGATCGGCTGGTCGTAGGCAGACCAGGCGGCCAGGGAAAATGTTAACATCATGGTGAAAGCTGTGGTCGTGCCTACATCTTTGTTGGCACGCACTCCAAGGATATGTGAAGCGATGATCAAGGCTGATACGGCCAGAAAGGCACTGCAGAGAAACCAGACGCCGGCTTGTTGGGAGAGCAGAGCAGCGACAGCACCCAACAGGCCAATGAGGCTGAAGGTACGAACGCCGGCAATACGTGTTCCCTCTTCTTCATCGCGATCTCTCCAGCCGCGTTCAATGCCGATCAGCAAGCCGATTGCCAGGGCGACCAGCAAGCTTATTGTCATATCGTAAGGGTGTTCCATCATCCCGCTGATTCCTTTAGAGTGGCTTGATCGGTTGTTGCTTGATTTGTGATTATTACGGAAAGTATAGTCGAAATTTGCTCTTGCGTCAGGTCGTGTTGGTTGGTTTAAGCAGAAATCTCCCTGATTATGTCCTGCTTACCGTAACTGTTTGTTTGCGGAAGCTGTTGCGGTATTATCTGGGTTGACGATACTTGAGTCTTCCGCACTGTAGTGAAAAGGTTTTGAAAATGAAGCTGTTGCTGACAAAAGGATTGCTGATGATGACTATATTGCTGTCGACCGCTGTTGTTACGGCTGGTGCGGAACCAAAGAATCCGGTGCCGTCTATTGGTCTGGCCCTGGGTTCGGGCGGTGCCGCAGGACTGGCACATATTGCCATGCTCCAGGTATTTGACGACCTTGGTATCAAGCCTGCGAAGATCACCGGTGCCAGTATCGGTGCAGTGATCGGCGGATTATACGCTGCCGGTCAAAGTGCTGAGGAAATCAGGGAAATATTTGATGAATTCGGCGGATCCAACCTGGATATGCTGTCACATCTGGTTCTTTCCGATAGTGAACTGAAACTGGACGATCTTCTCAAGCTCGATATCAATAATGGCGGACTGATTGATTCAGGAGGATTCCTGAAATTTCTTTCCGATAAGATTGACCCTCGTACCTTTGATGATCTCGAGATTCCAATTGAGATCGTTGCTACGGATTACTGGAGCGGTGAAACGGTTGTGCTCAAGCAGGGCGATCTGTTTCAAGCTATCGAGGCCAGTATGGCCGTGCCCGGACTCTTTTCGCCGGTGCAACTGGATGACCGCTTGCTGGTCGATGGCGGCACCACCAATCCGCTGCCTTTTGATCTGTTGGACGGCTATGATCTGGTGGTGGCAATCGATGTCACCGGTTCAAGGTCACCAGGAAAAGAGCAACAGCTGAACTGGACAGAGGCGTTGTTCAGTACCTTCGAAATCATGCAGCAGTCCCTTATTGCTTCACGTATCCGTACACAAAAACCGGACATCTATATCAAACCGGATGTGGGTGATATCCGGCTGTTACACTTCAACCGCATCAGGACGACCCTTGAGCGTTCTGAGCCTGCAGCTCAAGAGCTGAAACAGCAACTTAAGGATTTTCTCAAAGATCAGTAGACTGAGGCTGAGGTTCTACGGGTTGGCTTAAGATTTATATCTTACCTTTGGGCAGTCTGTTGCGGTTGATCCTGCTTTGATCGGTTTTTAGAAAGAATATGGCCGTAAATGATATTTCCCCGGCTGTTCAGCTTCAGCACCACTAACCGCCGCTTACTTCTGCTGCTGATCGGCGGCTGGTTGTTGTGGAGCACTACTGTGGCCGGTCTGTGGTTCCTCAGTCGGCAGCTTTCGTCACCATCGTATTGGTGGTCGGCCGCTTTTATTTTCGTGCAACTCTACATTGCGGTGCAAATGCTGCAGCCGGCGTTGTTGCTGGAGCCTGAACAACGAACACGTGGTTTCTATCTGTTCTGGTTGGTGGGACTGGCTGTGCTGATCTGGGCGGTTCATCAGCTACCCGTTGGCGGGTCCTGGTCGCCGCTACTGAGCGCGTTCAAAACCGGATTGCTGCTTTTCAGCGGAACCCTTGTCGGGATTATTCTCGCGCGCTATGTGAAGCGTTTATGGGAAGTGCTGCCGCTTGCTCTGGTGATGATGCTGGCCGACTTTTCGAGCTGGGCGGTCGGGCCAACAGCGGATTTTGCCCGACAGATCGAAGATTATTACCGTGCTCCGGAAGGACCACTTCCCCTGATCGATATAGTGCTGGTAAAACTGACCTATCCGGGGGCGAATGGATTGGTGCCGGTCTTTGGCATTTCTGACTGGATCATCGTTGTATTTTTTGCCGCAGTGGCGCGGCGTTATCGGATCAATGACAATATCATCGGGCCAGCTCGTGATCCGGAACAGAAGGGCCGTGGTCGCTATCTGCCGGTATCGCTCGTTGCTCTGTTTCTGGCGATCTTGCTCGCCCACGCTGGAGAAACCTTTATTCCGGCTCTACCTCTGATCGTGCTGGTTGTTGTTCTCTACTATGTGCTGTGGACATTGGGACAGTGGCTGCGGGGGGCGAGGAGCTGAACTTCGTCTCCATTCGGTCAAGATGTTTGCTCCACAGCACCTGAAAAGTAGTGTAATTGTGCCCCCCCTTCTGGGAGAAGACGCGTTGGTCCAGCAAGGCGGCTGCCAGCAATGACGGGCCGTTCTTGGTGACCCTGTCGGTTGTGCCGTAGCCCAGATACACCGGTGGGTATTTCTCTGGCGCGGCGATGTAGTCCTGAACAAACGTCCAGATGAGGATCTGCCAGTTATCGATGGCACTGTTTTCTGCATCCCAGTTGCTGATGCCGCCGGCTGCTTCAATCTCACGCCGGATCGTTCCCCAGCCCATAAATGGACTGACCAGCATGACCGCCTCGATATCCTCCGGAAATTCCCTGATATAAAAAAGGCTGCCAAGTCCGCCCATGGAAAAACCCGCCAGCCAGAAGCGCTGGTAACCCTGCTGTTTGGCCGGATCGATAATATCTTCCTTGATCCGTTCGACCACTGTTTCACTCTTGTAGTAGCCATAGTGAGTATTGGGAACGACGATATCGATGGGCAGGGCTCTTTCTCTGACCTGGTCGATCAGACCAAACCGTTCAAAATCCCTGTGGGAGCCGCCGATGCCCCGCAGAAAAATCAGCAGATCAGTATTTCCGGTGGTTTCGGTTTGACCGTACTCAAGAACGGGAACGGGGATCTGCGCTTTGGGGACGCAGGCGACGGAGAAACTGGCAACTGCCAGCAGCAACAAGATTCGGTAGAACAACATCAGATACTCCTGATTAAGGGGGGTTTCCGGTGACTATATATTGAACGCCTGGTCGTGGCAGCTTTCTTTATCCAAATCGAAATCGCTATCGGGATCGAAATCGTCTTTGTCGTTGCCGGCAATGTTCATCGGTACTGACCGGCTCGCTCTTAACCACTGGTCTCGGACCGT
>CAZMFD010000043.1:24235-25902 GCA_964565445.1 uncultured Geobacteraceae bacterium | reverse complement strand
CAACTTGGTATTTTTGGACTATGATGATGAACACTTTTTTCGTCAACATCATCTAAACGACGCAGTGACATCCAGCCCGACTGAAAAGGAGGTTCTATGATTCACGCCATTCAGGACGACATTACCAAGCTGAAGGTTGATGCCATTGTTAACGCGGCAAACTCATCCCTGTTGGGGGGTGGTGGGGTGGACGGAGCGATACATCGCGCCGCCGGGCCGGAACTGCTTGAAGCATGCCGGGTGTTGGGAGGGTGCGAGACGGGAGATGCCAAAATCACCAACGGTTATCAGTTGCCCGCCCGCTACATTATCCATACCGTTGGACCGGTCTGGCACGGGGGCGACAAGGGGGAACCTGAGGCTCTGGCGTCCTGTTACCGGCGCTCTATAGAACTGGCGAAAGATCACCAGCTCCAGTCGATCGCTTTTCCATGCATCAGTACTGGAGTGTATCGCTTTCCAGCCGAGCGAGCGGCACAGATCGCGATAACAACGGTGCAGGGTTTGTTGACGGACCCTTCACCGTTGCAGGAGATTTACTTCTGCTGCTTTTCTGAGACGGATCTGCACATTTATCAGAAGCTGCTGGCAGGATCTGAAGGCGGCTGATGACTTCGGGAAACATAATAGCGAATTAATTTCGAGAGATCAGGGCGCGATGAATCGCGCCCCTACGGAGGGAGGGGGACCACCACCATGAATTTATTCATCCGCCTGATGTGTTTCAGCTTTCCATTTGTTTTTGCCGGGGCACTGTTCTGGCCGATGATTGAGCAACGCTACTTCCCGCCAGAGCCACATGTTCAGCAGATGCTTCAGGTTCCGACACCGACGGCCAGCAAACCGGCAGTTCAGCGACCGCTACCCCGGCCGCAGGCGGAAACACCTCAACCGCAAACCCGGCAACCTGCCCCCAGCCAATCATCACCATTATCTTCCGGCCGCAGCGTTTACCGCTGGGTCGACGAGCAGGGGAGAACGGTTTATTCCGATCAGCCTTCGGGTCGGGGTGCGGTTGTTCAACAACTGCCGCAAATCGGCTCAGTTTCTGTGTCTGCAGATATCCAGAGCCGGGTTGATCAGCAACAGGTCCGGACCAGGCAGGAGGCACTACAGCTGGTCAGTCAGTCGGCACGGACTGCCAACACCAACAGTCCTCCCCAATACAGCTTTTCCAACACCAGTGCCGGACAGAAGCATGGTTACGTGGTTATTTCCGGGCGGGTTTCCGGCGACCGTGCGTGTCAAAAATTGGTTGTTAGGGCATCAGCAAAAAGTGATCAAGGTGGACATGCCAGTGGTTTCGATGATCGCATCAGCCTGGGCGATTTTGGTTCGAGGCTGTTTGAGATCAAAGTCGATTCAGGCTGGAACGGTCAAGAGCGTCGACCTTATTGGGACATCACCCGATTAGAGGCGTATTGTTCGCAAAGGTGAGATTGGAATAAGAACTGTAGGGGCAATTCATGAATTGCCCCTACGGTTATCATACAGCGGAGAGGGGCCATGTCATACAACCCGGAAATTCATCGCCGGCGATCCATTCGCCTGCGTGATTACGATTATTCCCGCGCCGGAGCCTATTTCGTAACGGCCTGTGCCTGGCAACGGGAATGCCTGTTCGGTGAGGTGGTGGATGGGGGGATGCGGTTGAATGATGCGGGGCG
>CAZMFD010000043.1:19070-24135 GCA_964565445.1 uncultured Geobacteraceae bacterium | reverse complement strand
ATCAACCAATCACGCAACACTCCCGGCGTGCCGGTGTGGCAACGTAATTATTACGAACGCATCATCCGCAACGAGTCGGAGTTGCACACCATCCGGCAATATATGATCGATAACCCGATAAAATGGGCCGAAGATGAAAATCACCCGACGCGGTTGGAGATGTTAAGGCACTATGCATGAAATAACCGGCAATATTTGGGAGTATCGGGGACAGGCAATTATCGTCATCACTACCAATTGCGGGGTTGATCGGCGTGGTCGCGCTGTCATCGGCCGGGGCTGTGCGCGCCAGGCTCTGGAATATTTTCCCGACCTGGCCGAGGATCTCGGGCGCCTGCTGCAGGATCAGGGAGCACAGGTGCATGATCTGGGCAAGGGGCTGGTCAGCTTCCCTGTCGAGGAGACCGCCTGGTCGCTGCCCGACCTGCGCCTGATCAGAGCATCGGCGCGGCAACTGCGTGAACTCGCTGATGAGAAGCACTGGACAAAAATCATTGTCCCCCGTCCCGGCTGCGGAGGTGGGGGCCTTGACTGGCAGAGTGTCAGACCGATACTGAAGAAATACTTTGATGAACGGTTTCATGTCATCAGCATGTGACCAGGGCACGGCACGCCGTGCCCCTACGCTGGAATTATCTGGTCCTTAGGTGGTTGTTTCTCTTTGATGCAGATGTTCAAAAGAGAAGCAGATGCAGAATCGCCCGACCGGTAACGCCGCACAGGGCTCCGGCAATGGCCGGTCTGATCACCGAGGCGGTTTTTGCCCCGGCGGAGACAAAGAGGGCGACGCCGACCAGATCCAGCGGGTTAATGATAAAACCGGCCAGCCGGTTTATCTCGTCGATACTCAAGGCTCCTTCCTGCATCAGTTGCAGTGATACCCCAAGCATGGCCGTCCCGCCGGCCATGAATTTGGTGACGATCGGCAAAACTGCCGATGATGACAGTCCGAACAGTTGAAACAACGGTGTAGTCAGGGTTTCAACAATTGTGATGATGCCGAAAAACTTGATCAGATTGACGACAAAAATCGCGATGAGGATAATCGGGATCGATTTCAGAACCAGCTCGATCGCGTCCTGACCTCCGATAATCAGCAGGTTGATGGTGCTGGTTTTTGTGTCCCGTTTGATCTCCATGGGGGCGCACGGTCCGTCCGCTTCGAGGGAGCGGGTAAATAGATAATAGGTGGTGCCGGCAGCCAGCAGTCCGCCGAAGATTGATGTGGCGATGACACCACCAATATTCAGTCCAACGGCCGCCATCGGAAAGACCACGTTGGCCTGCGACATGGCCAGCACCATGGCCAGAGTGGCAGCAATCCCGCGCCGGGAGGTGCCGTTGTTTTCCATCAAGCGCAAGGTGGCAATCGGTGCCGCAAAGCCGACAAATAGCAACTGCAGGGCGGCAAACACACCCATGCCGGGGATACCGAAGCGATTGAGTGCCGGTGCCAGGAGTTTTGACACCCAGGCGACGATGCCCCGTGCTTCGAGCAACTTCATCAAGGCCATCATCAGCACCAGAACCGGAAGCAGCACATAAAGTGCTAAATCAACGGTGGTTTTGCCGGCAGCTAACATCAATTGTATGATCTGTTCCAATGTCGTCCCCTTGGAATATCCTCCAGCTAATTGCGGGGGATATCATCTACGATCATACCCAACTTGTCCAGTGCCGATTAAGCCGTCAGGTTTTCCATCATCCCTTGATTTATTGAGACCAACGGCAACATAATTTCATGGCGTTGTGTCGTTCGTTGGGAATGCATCCAGAAAGATTGACAAATGAAACGTTCAAGCAACAACCAATTCAACACCGCATACGCGTCCCTTGATGATGCGGCCTTTATTCCGAAGTATCGGGCGTCTTGTTTTTGCGGCCGGGTTCGCTACGAAGTGAACGCTGATCCTGTGGATGCGAAACTCTGCCATTGCAAAGCCTGCCAAACCCTGCATGGTGCTCCTATGCAGTGGGCTGCTATCTTTAATAAACACCATGTGCGGTTCACGGCCGGAGCAGATCTGTTGCGCTTTTACCATAGTGACGAGGATATTCATGAGCGCATTTTACCCTGCAAGGTCAGCTGTAGCCATTGCGGAACTCTGATCGCTGATGAGGGGCGGCGGATGTGGCTGGCTTTTCCCACACTGTTCGATTTTGGGCAACATGCTGCGATACCTGATTCATTTAAACCAACCTGCCATATTTTCTACGGCCAGCGGGTGATCAATATCGATGATGATCTGCCTAAATGGTTGGGACATAAAAATGAATCTGCCCGATGTTGATCCTGTCAGGATGAAGGGGTACGACCCCTTTTCACATATCAATCCATCAAGAAAGAAGGCCTTTCGATGAGTGACGAACACAATTTGCCGCAGCCCTTTGATCGTCTCGATCCTGATCCGGTCAGGCAGTTCCGCAATTGGCTTAAGGACGCGCAACAGGTCGGCATTGCCCAGCCGTATGCGATGACACTTGCAACCGCGAGCGGCGACAATATCCCATCGGCACGCATCGTTCTGCTCAGGGGAATCGAGGAGGATGGTTTTATCTTTTTTACCAACTATGACAGTCCCAAGGGACAGAATCTTGAAGAGAATCCTTTTGCCGCGTTGTTGTTTTATTGGCCGGAATTGGCGCGCCAGATTCGTATTGGCGGAGCAGTTGCAAAGCTGGAAGCTGAGGCGTCGGATCGTTATTTCGCCGGCCGCCCCCGCGGCCACCAGATAGAAGCGCATGCTTCTCCCCAGAGCCGGGTGATCAGTGATCGATCGGAACTGGTTGGCCGATTTCAGGCAGAGGAGCAAAAATATGAAGGGAAAGAAGTTCCGCGTCCCGGGAACTGGGGCGGGTATCGGGTTGTTCCTGAATCGTTCGAATTCTGGCGGGAAGGGGAAAGCCGTCTTCATGAGCGGCTTCGTTATCAGCGCAACAAGCAGAACAGCTGGGTGATGGAGCATCTGGCGCCCTGATGCGCCGCGCCAACCGGATAAGTTAGTTGACGCGAGACACCTGCTTACATTTGCCATTCACATTCTTTTGCTCTTTTCATAATCCGCGTCCTTGCGAGACTGTTCGGCTTCGGCCTGCCGTTGTTCGCTTTTCGCCTGTTCGTGCTCCTGTTCGCCCTCAGTTCCCGCCTGTCGCTCTTCGAGACTTTTGAGGGTCTTGCCTCGCCCGTAAAGGACCATTACGTCGCCGGGATAGAGCGTGGTGCTACCGACCGGAGCGCCGACATAGGTGCCGTCTGTCCGATAAATGCCCAACACCAGGAGCCCTTCATCGCGCAGATGGCATTTGTTGAGTTGTTTCTCGGCCAGCCAGTCACCTTCATGGACAGTAATCTCCCTGACTGTGTATTCCCCCGAAAGCTTTAAGAGTTGGGTGTAGTCATGCAGGTCAAGATCGGTCCAATTGCGCAGAGCTTTCTTGATCACGCCTCTCATCCAGCGTTCCAGATAGTCCGACCTGGCAAGGATCCACAAAACAGCGACCCCGACGATCAGCCAGATCAGCCGTATCAGCCGCATGGTGGCATCATCGTTGCTGTTGCCAAACGACAAAATCAAAGAGATGATGATACTCAAAAGGCCGGCGCTCCTGGCGATCATCAGCCACATGATGATCTTGCGCCGAAGCGGATGGGAGACGATCTTTTCGGCCTCGTGAGTGGTGAAGCCGGTACCGGTAAACGCTGAGCGAGCCTGAAACCGTGCCGCTTCCCAGGACAGCCCGGTCAAGCTCAGGGCCGTACTCGCTATTCTGGTAATGACCAGCGAAATCCCCAGAACGGTCAACGCTGCGATAATGCCGATGATGCCGACCATGCTCTATTGCCTCCCTACTAGAACTGCCGGTTCAGCCCTGGTTACTTTTTGCGGCTCATCTTAATAGCGAAACACTGCTGCAAGGGGAGAATGATCGGGGACCTGTTCCGGCTGAACAGCATAGACCGTTCCTCCGTTCAGAATGGACTGCATAGCAGCCAAGTTTAGCAAATCCTCATCACCGGGTTCAGGGGGTTGATGCACGCAGACGCTATGACTGCTTGAGTCAAAATTGCCCCACACCTGAATGCCGAGAGCAACAAACAAGAATTCCACCCGCCCGTTATGTGCAGCTAAAACCGCCTCCTTAACATCGGTTGTCGTTTTCCCGGTGCCGGACAATTCACCGTATTGAGCCGCAGCTTGTTCTTGTGCTTGCATAAAAAAGGACTGCACGAGCGGCCATGCCTGGGCCTGAAGTTCTTCGGGGCTTAGCTCCTCAGGGTTGCCCGGAATGCCTTCCTCTATGAGCTGAGGATACGAGTTTACCTCTTTGTACAATGGAAAGAGATATTCAACGCCTGCCAACACTATGGGCGCTTGTCGGTCTTCAATCACGTTGGACAATTCTTCGTCAATCTTACGAAACCACCGCACAATCGCATTGTTGTCTTCGTCGCTGGGGTCATGACCATGGAACGCTGCGGCACGATTGTCTTTGTTTGCCGATGGTGTGCCGGTATGAAACTGAAGCTGTTTGTCGAAACGCTCAAATTGGAGTGCCTCTCTCATGGTTGCGGGCATGGTTTCCAGATCAATCTCATTCACGGTGTGCTGTGTGCCTTCCAGCAGCCTGACCTGGTTCTGGCTAAGTCCCAAAATATAAAAATGCCCGTCGCCGGCGAAGAGTGGCAGTAACGGCTTGAGATGAAAACGATGAGAGACTATTACCAGCTCTTCAAATGAAAGAGGCAGGTGATAGGTGTGAAAGGCTGTTGGCGTGAAAAATACTGCCAGGCCATCGCTCTGGTTTGGCCAGAAGCCCGGTTCCTGTAGCAGGTTCTGAGCCGGCTTTAGTATTTCCTGTACCTCTGGTGTGCGTAGCCCCTGGGCCAGCAACCCTTCCTCCGCCTGACGGAGCAAATTTTTGAAGCGAATGGGATCCTGTTGGGTTTGTTGACCTGCTTGATGAGTTGGCATGAACAGTGAGATATGCCAGCCGGAATATCCGGACAGTAAGGTTTTTAATTGCGTCAGAGTTATTGTATTCATGGCTGAATTCTCCTCTTGTC
>CAZMFD010000043.1:16874-18970 GCA_964565445.1 uncultured Geobacteraceae bacterium | reverse complement strand
CTCCTCTTGTCGGTGATATTTACTTGTATCTGGAAATAGCTGATCTCAATCCATCACCGAGAGAGTCCCTCGCACTGTTGACACCGGCCTTGAGATCCTCCCAAGCATCATCACTGGCCTCTTTTAGTTCATCAAGTTTTGTTTGCGCCTCTTCCTGTTTAGCTCGCAGGTCGTCAATCTGTTGGTAATATTCAAGCTGCGCGTCTGCCTCGGCTGAATCCGCCCGGGCTTGAAGCTTGTCGATATCCGCATTCCATTCTTTCAGCTGGGCTTCGATTTTCTTTTCGTAGGCTTCTTTCATACTCATGCCTGTTCTCCTTT
Organism: uncultured Geobacteraceae bacterium; assembly: GCA_964565445.1. Lineage (GTDB taxonomy): Bacteria > Desulfobacterota > Desulfuromonadia > Desulfuromonadales > Geopsychrobacteraceae > Pelovirga. The sequence goes on along the minus strand of CAZMFD010000043.1, from coordinate 18,649 downwards.
CTTGTGACTCCCCAGTGGGCAGGGGTGTTGATTTGGTCTATCTGGGGTCAATACCGCTACCACTACAAACCTAAAGAGTATCCTTTACTCTTAAATCCTATCGTCCAGCTACAAAAGCGCAACATCATGTGATGATTTAAGATTCTTATCCTCCAGAGACATCTTGCATTATTTCAATAAAAAGCCCCGGAACGCGGTGCTGGATTACCGGGGCATTTTATTAAATTTAAACAGCTCCAATTTAAAGAACTGATGAGTAGTATAGTAAAATGAGCAGCAGGGACAGTCGGTGTCCTCCATCCCTGTCTGTGCTCATTTTGAGCCAACGACTCAGGTGATGTTAATTCGACAGAGTTATTATCGACTCAGCGACAAATTCACGCCCTTCAAGAAAATCAACATCCATCTGGCCGCTGACGCTGACCCGGTCGCCGACTTTGAGGCGCTGATAACCCTCATCGTCGAGAGGATCATAGGGCATGGCGTCCGTTTCTACCCTCACTTCACGGGTTCCAGAGGCAAGGACAAATTCCTCGGGGTCATCTATCCGGGTGATGGTCCCCTGGATGATGGTTTCTGAGACATTGACCGGAGTAATAACACTAACCATCCTTACTGTTGGGGGATCGTTTTCGTCTATGGTGCTGGCATAAAAAGTAGTATTGAGATTTTCAACATAGACAGAAGCGGCTTCGATTGTCCGTTTCTCAAAAAAGTCATCGTCGATTTTCCCGGAAACATTGACCTTATCACCGAACACAAGCTTGTAGGCATCGGCATCCCGATCGCCATCGTCCATTTCCACGGTAATGGTGTCCTGGCCGTAATCAAGGACGAAAGCGTCCGGATTTACCTCGGTAACAGTACCGCTGACATTGATCCAGGTATCGTCGGGTGCGGTCTTCGGTGATGCGGCTGTGGCTGCAGAACCGGCGAATAACAATCCTAAAGTGATAAGACTGATAAGACTGATAAGACTGATGAGGCGGTATCTCATCAATTTAGCAACAGTGGTATTTAATGACATGTGATACTCCTTCATTTGTGCAGGTTAGCGAGGAAACAGGCGTTAAGAAATTCCTTTCGGGCACCCTGAAAAGAACGCAACCGGCCGTTTTTCGACCAGTCGCGTATCGTTCTTTTTGGCCTCTGTAACTGTGAGGATTAATCCACCAACTTGACGATCGCATCAGCTTTGAACTCGCGCTGACCGAACAGATTTTCATCCATGATCCCGGTCACTCTGACAACGTCACCGGTTTCGATCTTTTGAAAGCCGACGTCATCAAGTGGGTTATAGAACATCCCGTCGACCTCGACGGTGAGGCTGCGTAAACCGCTATTCAGGGTAAACTCTTGATCACTGACTGAGGTAACCGTTCCCTGGACAATGGTGTTTGACAAAACAATCGGGGTAGTAATATTTATCCAGTAATCTTCTTCATCGAGCGCGCTGGCGTAAAAGGTTGTACCAAGCTTTTCCACATAGACACTGCTGGCCTCGATCGTGGTCATCTCGTAAAAATCATCATCAATCTTGCCGTTGACCGTTACCTCATCTCCTTCCAGGAGCATATAGGCATCGGCGTCCCGGTCACCATCATCCATCTCCACGGTGATCATCCCTTGACCATAATCAAGGGTAAAAGTATCAGGAGTTACAGTCTTGACGGTTCCGCTGATACTGATCCAGGTATTGTTCGGTTGAGCGTAGGGATTCTGGGCCTCAGCAGGAATTGCCATCATCAATGTGGCAGTCAGGAAGAGTGCTGTAA
>CAZMFD010000043.1:15333-16774 GCA_964565445.1 uncultured Geobacteraceae bacterium | reverse complement strand
GCTGGTTTGAACAATGGGCGGTTTGCTACTCTTGGTGGTAGAAATCTGCTTATACAGCTTGCCAGCACCTATCAAAAAATCTTAAAAATTCTTATGTATTTTCTTAACTATCCAAGATTATTGTATTTTTGGTATGACGTCAGCGATTTATAGAATGTTTTGAAAGAGAGTTCTTTTAGGAAGAGACAGACCAAAGAATTTACCCCAAGTTGTGAAACGCCCTCCTTGTTGTTAAAATTGTGATTATTCAGCATCGGGTCCGGGGCTCCTATGTCACATGACTGACTTCACACCATTCAGTCGTCGGTTCAGGCTCCATAGCCGTTCATCTTTTGCTTTAACTTAGAGGACGTTCGATTGCGTTACTGTTGGCCAATAACCATGGTGATTTGTTTGTTCCCGGGGGTTGTTAGTGGGCTGTCGCTGGATGAGGCCCTGAGTCGCGCCAGTGAACAGGCAATCACGCTGCAAGTCCTTGCTGCTGAAACCAGACAAGCGCAAGCCATCCATCAACAATCGTCCCAGGCCTTTTTGCCGATCATCAGCACCGATGCCGTTTGGCTGCGGGCTGATTCTTCCTTGATAAACGCTGTCCCGGTGCCCGCCACCGGTGCACCTATGGGTCTGCAGCGCATCGATCTTGGGCCCCTGGAAGGGACTCTGATCGGGGTTCAGATTGTTCAACCATTGTATAACGCTGACGCCCTGTTGCAGCGCAAATCCGCTGAGCTGAACGTGAATGCCCGCCGGCACTCCGAACAGTGGGGACAACAGGCTATCCGCCTGGAAGTTGCGCGCCAGTACTTTGATATTCTCCGCATGCAGGAACATCAAGAGGCGGCAGTACTTTCACTTTCTGCCGCCGTCAAAGCCGCCCGTCTTGCCGCGGCTGGCTATCAACAGGGACTGGCCTCGCGCCTGGACATGGAACAATCTGAAGCTGAACAGGCCGCCGGTGAAGCGCGTGTGGCACAGACACACGCGGCCATCTGGCAAGCTCAGTACCGGCTCAAAAGCCTGCTGGGTATCGCACCATCTACATCACTTGAACTAGAGGATTCTATGCCTTTTCCCTTATCACCAAAGGCTATCGTTGACCCGGCTTTGCGCAAAGATCTGGAAGCCGGCAAGTTAGCCGTTAAAGCCGCCAATACCAGAACCAACGCTTTCGAAGCAGACTGGTTCCCCAGGCTGAATCTGCTGGCCAGACAACAATGGGTCCGGGGCGATGAGCCGTTGGATGGAGCCGATAGCTGGCTGGTGGCAGTCACCCTGCAGTGGACGCTTTTTGATGGTTTCGGTCGCCAGGGCCGGATTGCTGAAGCTCGCTCAGAGGCACAAAAAGCTCGGGCCGAACTGGAGCAAACGCGGCGGCGCATTCATCGCGAGCAGGCCATTGCCATGAGCCAGTGGCAGGCAAGCTTTTCCACCTGGCAAGCCG
>CAZMFD010000043.1:0-15233 GCA_964565445.1 uncultured Geobacteraceae bacterium | reverse complement strand
GTCTGCCCTTGTTTGCCGTTACCCTGCTCCTGACCGGCTGCTTCAATGAAGCCCCTGAATCGGCAGATGTTCCTGCTGAAAAACCGGAAGTCACGGTGACCCAGATCCGCGCATGGCAATATCCTGCCAACCAGGAGTTGCCCGGTATTGTCCGGCCTGGTAAACGGGCTATTCTCAGCACCCGGATTAGCGGCACCCTGCTGACGGTGGAGGTTGATCCCGGTGATATGGTAGAAACCGGAGATCTGCTGGCCACCATCGATGCGCGACAGGTGCATGCCGCCATTGCCGCCGCCCGCGCCAAGATCAGTGCCGCCGAGTCGGCGGCTGATCAGGCGCGCCTGGACAGCCAGCGACTGCAGAAACTATATGAAGAAGATCTGATAGCCCGCATGCGTGCCGAGCACGCCGAAGTCAAACGCCAGGAACTGGAAGCTCAGCTGCAGACAGTCCGGGCCGAGCTTATAGTTCAAAAAGCCAACCTGAGTTATGCCCGGGTGACGGCACCATTCAGTGGCCGGATTGCTGAAACCCTGGTAGACATCGGCAGTTTCGTCGGTCCTGGCCAGGCATTGCTGGTTCTCGAGGGCCGTGAGCAATGGCGCGTTGATGTGCCGGTTTCCGACCGCCTTGCCGCCAGCCTGACGGCCGGCCAACAGATCCAGGTCATCACAGCTCCTGGGAGATCCACCCTTACGGCGGTTCTGACCGGTGTAATTCCTGCTCTGGGTGGCGGTGGAACCGGCCAGACGCTGAGGCTGTCGTTGACTTCTGACAGCGAACCTCTCGCACCCGGGCAGGTTGTCTCTGTCTTGATCCCCGGCCCGGATGTCCAACGCCAAGAGCAGGAAGACCGCTGGGTCGGACTACCGGAAGCGGCGCTGATCCGCCGCGGGCAGCTCACGGGAGTAATGATCGTAGAACCGCAGGGGCAGTCTCCAGCAGTCGTTAACCTGAGATGGATAAAAACCGCGACACCACCAGCGAATATTAGCGATCTGGTGCCGGTCACTCAGGGACTGGCGGTCGGCGAACAAGTGGTGCTGAACCCTACCGCTGAGTTGCAGGATGGTCAGTCGGTAACGATTAAATTTGCCGGGCCGGATGATGAAAAAGAATAATCTGGGCCTGGCCGGCCGCATTGCCAATCGGCTGCTGGATTCGCCGATCGTTCCTCTGTTTATCATTGCCAGCCTGTTGCTCGGCGGTTATGCGCTGCTGGTTACCCCCCGGGAAGACCGCCCGGATATCGAAGTCCCTGGTGCTACGGTGCTCATTCCCTGGCCCGGGGCTGGTGTTGAGCGTGTTGATAACCAGTTGGCCCGCAAGGTTGGTAGCTGGGTGCGGGAGCTGCCCACCGTCACCGAAGTGCGCAGCAGCAGTTCCAGTCATGCCGCATTGCTTTCGGTAGAGTTCGAAGCCGGAACCGCCAAAGCCCAGGCCTTCTCCCAGCTCAGTGAACTATTCAGCGGCCGTGCTCAAGAACTGCCAATAACTGCCGGTACACCCGTCATTGAAACTTTTGGAGCATCAAGGCTGGTGGTCTTAATGGCTACCCTCAGCAGTAAAACTGTGGGCCCGGGGAGGTTGGAAGAGCTTCTCGGAGAGTTATCTGCCGATATTTTGCGCATTTCCGGTGTCCGCGACCTGGAACGGTTCGGCGGTGACCGTGCTGCTATTGAAATTCTGCCCAGACCCAGCGAACTGGCTGCCCGCAAAATTCCCCTGAATCAAATCGCCAACGTTGTTGCCGGCGCCAACCGTCAACTGCCAGTCGGTCGTCTTGAAAGTAAGCCGGTTACCGATCTGCAGGCTGGTATGAGCTTGTCCAGTATGAATCAACTCGGACGGATTCCCGTCGGCAGCGATAGCGGCGGGCCGGTATATCTGGAGCAAGTAGCCGCTATCCGCTCCGGCCGGGTGGAGCAGAATCAGGCCGTACTGCATTGGCAGGAAGGTCACTCAGCCCCGTTCCCGGCGGTGACATTGGCGGTGACGACGCTTGAGGGCAGGAATGTCAGCGATGTCACCCAGGCCATCACCAAGCGGTTGCAGCAATTCAAACAAAGCACCCTGCCTGCAGATGTCCACCTGGATATTACCTACGATGCCGGCAAGGATGCCACGGCTCGGGTGTATAACGTACTTTTCCAGCTGCTGAGCGGTACCTTGATAGTCGTTGGAATTATCTGGCTGGGGTTGGGCTGGCGCGCCGCTGTGGTGATCGCGATCATGATGCCGGTCTCTCTGGCGATTGTGCCTTACCTCTATAAGCTCCTGGGTTTCACCCTTAATCCGGTGTCTATCGCAGCAATGATTTTGGCCATTGGGATATTGTCAGACGACGCCGTGGTTATGTTGGAAAATGTCGCCCGGCATTTTCAGCAAGCTGGAGAGAAAACCCGGGAACTGACGGTTAAGGCCGTGAATGAGGTCGGTAACCCCACCATTCTGGCGGACATCCTGGTAGTCGCCACACTGATGCCGACCGCCTACATTACCGGCGAAATGGGCCAGTACGTGCGTGCTATCCCCATAGGGGCTTCTGCTGCGGTGCTGTTTTCACTCGTGGTAGCCCTGACCATAACCCCGTATTTCGGCTATCGGCTGCTGCGAGTGGAAAAAAATGTCAACCGCAGCCAAACCGCTGCTAAACAAAAAGACAATACTGAGAAGGACAGCAAGTTCGTAGCCCGTTACCGTGGTCTGCTGTCGCCCCTGGTCGGATCAGCGGCGCTGCGCTGGAGTTTTTATCTGGGACTGGTTGTCCTGCTGGTGGCGAGCTTTTCACTGGTTGCTTTGCGTACCGTACAGATTGGTCTGACGCCTCTGCTCGACCGCAGCATTTTTGCCGTGAACGTCGAATTACCCCCTACGGCCACTCTGACCGATTCACTCACTGTGGCCGCAGAGATCAACCGCCAATTGCGCAATATTCCGGAAGTGCAGGCGGTCACCGTCTATTCCGGCCTGAGAGCGCCGATGGTCTACCCCCCGGAAACCCTCTTTGCACCGGAAAAAAAGGCTCCTCGGGATTTGACCCTGCACGTTAATCTGGTACCCGAAGAACAACGCAGCCGGCAGAGTTACCAGGTCAGCCGGGAGGTCGCCCACAAGCTGGGCCGCTGGTTGGAACCCTATAGTGCCATTGGCCACATCAGCCGCATCCCCTCTGGTCCTGCCAGCGACCGGGCGATAACCGCAGAAGTCTACGGGCCGGATCAGCAGAGCCGTCGCACTGCTGCTGATCAACTGGAACAGTGGCTGGCCGCGCAGACAGGTGTGATTGCTACCAACCAGAGCCCGAAAGCCGCACTGCCTTTACTGAATCTGAACATCGAACCAGAGCGCGCCGCGACCTTGGGAGTGATTCCGGCGGAAGTGACCCGCACCCTGGGTCTTGCCATTGCCGGCGAAGCCCTGGGCGACTGGTCCGGCAATGATTACGCCCGCGATGCGGTACCAATCATTCTGCGGCTGGACAAAAGAGATCGGGATTCCGAAGCCGCCATTCGCAGTCTCTACGTTATAAGCGCCAACGGCCAGCCGGTGCCTCTCGAATCACTCCTTGAATTCAGTTACAGTGACGGCGATCAAGCGCGCTATCGCCGTAATCTGTTACCGCTAACGACCGTTTTTGCCGACCTGGATCGCACCCTGGCTCAGCCACTGACGGTTCAACTTGAATCGCTATCCGCTGACGGAACGCCGGACATCGACACCCGTTGGCTAAGTCCACCAGATACATCCAGCAAACCGCTGATCTATTGGGCCGGAGAGTGGGAAATGATACGGGATGTGTACCGGGATCTGGGAATTGCCGCGCTGGTCGTGATGATCCTGATTTATGTGCTGCTGGCTGCCTGGTTCAGCTCCTACCGTCTGCCACTGCTGATCATGCTACCAATTCCGTTAATTTTTATCGGGGTCATACCGGCACACTGGTTGTGGGGCATCAATATTGCTGGTACCGGCGTCCTTGGCGTCATCGCCCTGGCCGGCATTGTCACACGCAATGCGATATTGCTGGTTGACTTCATCGAACAACGCCTGGGCGATGGGATGGAGCTTAAAGAAGCCGTTATCCAGGCTGGAGCCCAGCGCACTCGCCCGATTATCCTCACCGCCGCTACCGTCATGTTCGGCAGCGGGGTGCTGATTTTCGAACCCTCACTGGAACCTCTCGGTCTCACCCTGGCCAGTGGCGTTCTGGTATCCACCCTGCTGACCCTGGTATTGATTCCTGTGCTTTATTATCACGTCTTCAGCGACAGCTCCCGATATTCTGACTAATAGAGCTTGCGGCTCAAATATTTCTGAAATATGTCAAGCGTTGCCAGGGTGATACCACAGCCGGCAGTTTTCAAAAAACGGGGTGTTTCTAAGCTACTGTCACTTCGGGACACAAGAAAACATCCTGAATGGCGTTCAGAAGCGCTATGCCTTCCGCCATCGGCCGCTGAAAGGCTTTGCGGCCACTGATGAGGCCGGTGCCGCCGGCACGTTTATTGATGACAGCGGTACGGACCGCCTGGGCCAAATCTCCTGCACCGCTAGAGGCCCCACCAGAGTTGATGAGCCCGACCCGTCCCATGTAGCAGTTGACCACCTGGTAGCGCGTCCATTCAATCGGATGGTCGGGAACCAGATCGCCGTAGATCCGCTCGTGCGTTTTGCCGAACTGCAGGGCAGGGTAGCCGCCGTTGCATTCGGGTTGCTTCTGCTTGATGATATCCGCCTGCAGGGTGACCCCCAGGTGGTTAGCCTGTCCGGTAAGATCAGCGGCAACGTGATAATCCTTGTCTTTTTTAAAAGCTGAATTGCGCAGATAGCACCACAGTACGGTAAACATACCCAGCTGATGGGCCCTTTCAAAAGCCGCAGAGATCTCTTCGATCTGGCGTCGCGATTCGTCTGAACCAAAGTAAATAGTGGCACCGACCCCTACAGCACCCATATCAAACGCGCGTTCCACGCTGGTGAAGAGAGTCTGGTCGTAAATATTAGGGTAGGTGAGAAGTTCGTTGTGGTTGAGTTTGACGATGAAGGGAATGCGGTGAGCATATTTGCGCGCTACAGCCCCTAGAACGCCGGCCGTTGAGACCACGGCGTTACATCCACCTGACAGCGCCAACTGAACAATATTGTCCGGATCGAAATATTCCGGATTGGGTGCGAAAGACGCCCCGCCTGAATGCTCAATCCCCTGATCAATCGGCAGGATAGAGAGATATCCACTGCCGGCCAGACGGCCGTTATTATGCATCCAGCGCAGGTTGCGCAGGACGGAAACGGGACGATCAGAAGAAAGCCAGGACCGTTCAATGAAATCAGTGCCCGGAAGGTACAGTTTATCCTTCGGGATACCAGCGCAGGCATATTCCAGTAATTCCTTTTCCGTGCCCAGCAGCTCAACGATGCGATCGATACTCATGATTTTTCTCCTTTTTTCGTATCGGAATGTTATCAATTCGTCAGCCATGTCCGTAAATGTCTTATCAAAAAGGCGCTGATTATCAAGCAAGAGACCCCACCGGCCGCAGCTCACAACCTGGGTTGGTGCCTGATTCAGCCTTCCAGATATCTTTGCCTTAAACGGGTGCGCAGTTCGTTCAAGCCCTCGCTGATGGAGACTTTGTAGATATGCGGATGATGTAATCGGAGGGTGCCGTTGGGCATTTTTTTCAACTGCTCGGCACAGCGATCGGCGCTGGAAGCGAGGCTTGGCAATTCTTTGATCAATTTGCCCTTTTCCATCCAGGTATGCCGCAAGTTTTCGAACTTCACACCCGCGGGAATCTTTTTGAAATGGGCCACATTGGTTGGATCATAAACCGTATCGCCCTTCTTGAGATCCTCATTTTCGCGACACATGATGTCCTGATGAAAACTGCCATCCGACTGAATGACCCGGATCAGTCGCTTACGGTCCGGCAGTGTCGCTTTGGCGATATCGCTTGTTACCTTGATCTTTGGCTGACCACCATGACGCACCAGCTTGTATACCCCACCCAGATGCCCGCCGCCTTCGCCTGCGGCGGTGGCGAGGCTGGTACCTACCCCATAAATGTCAACCTGTCCTCCTTCGCTGCGGATCGAATCGATCACGTATTCATCAAGCTCATTGGATGCGACGATCTTGACATCGGGGAATCCCGCCTCATCGAGCATGCCGCGAGCCTGTTTGCTGAGGTAGGCCAGATCTCCGGAATCGAGGCGAATGCCAAGCAGTTCATGGCCTCTTTTACGGAGTTCCCCGGCCACGGTAATCGCGTTGCAAACACCGCTTTTAAGTGTATCGTAAGTGTCCACGAGCAGAACCGAACTATCCGGAAAGACATCAGCATAGGCACGAAATGAACTCAGCTCATCACTAAAGGCCATGATCCAACTGTGGGCATGGGTGCCTTGCACAGCAATGTCAAGCACCTGTCCCGCCCAGACATTGCTGGTACTGCGTACGCCGCCTACGAATGCGCCGCGTACCGCACTCAAACCACCATCGGGACCGTGCGCGCGGCGCAGACCGAATTCAACGACGATGCCATTGCCCGCAGCACCTTGAATGCGTGCTGCCTTGGTGGCGACGAGGGTCTGAAAATTGATAATATTGAGCAGGGCTGTTTCCACCAGTTGTGCTTCAGCCAGATTGCCTTCCACGGTGAGCAGGGGTTCATGGTTAAAAACCAGCGTTCCTTCCTGCGGCGCAATCACTCTGCAGTTGAAACGAAAGCCGCGCAGGTATTCGAGAAACTCAGCCGAGAACGTGTCCAACGAACCGAGATAGGCGATGTCCTCATCGCTGAAACGTAACTCCTGAAGATAACGCAGCGCCGTTTCAAGGCCGGCGAAAACGGCATAACTACCCTTGAAAGGATTCTTACGAAAAAACAGGTCAAAGACCGCCTCATCTTCATGCATTCCCTTCTCAAAATAGCCCGCCAGCATGGTCAACTCGTAGAAATCGGTCAACAAGGCCGAGTATCGAAAGGGTGTCATACGAATCATCCTCCATTCTATTTTCCGGTTGATTGTTTCAACCGTTCGTGCTGTTGGTGTTTATTGAGCGGTCTCGGGAGTTTTCTTCTTTTTGTAATGCCAGAATCTCTTGCCGTAAGTTTTTGGTGATCGCATTGGCCCTTTCCCGGTTCTCGTGTTTGTCCTCGACCATTGCTTGCGGGTTGCAAGGTTTGCCGATGGTCATGTTGATGACCCCGCGGTGCGGCCAAAAACGACCGATAGGGAGAAGTTCATGTGTTCCTGTAATCAGAATGGGGACAACCGGAGTTGGAAAACGCTCAAGAAACAAGCCGATGCCGGGTTTGAAAGGTTGCAACTCGCCGTCGGGCGACCGGTGACCTTCGGGAAACCAGACAAGACTGCGCTCTTTGCGTAGCACTGAGGCAGCAAAAGCAAGGTTCGAAATCACAGCATGCTGAGGATCAACGGGAATGACATTGCCTAAGCGACTCATGGCGCGCATCAATGGATTTCTAAAAGCGATGTCGGTTAAACCGCCCCACCAGGTTTTTTTCAGAGTCTTTTGCGGTAAAACTGCGGCAAGTACCACAGGGTCAAGGCTGCTCAAATGATTGGGAGCAAAAACACATGAGCCTTCAGGGATGTTGTCGAGTCCTGAAACCTTTAGATCGAAATAGTATTTTATGAAAAGTGCATTCAAAAAAAATAATGATCGCTGCGTATGGCTTTTCAACCAACCGGATTCCGCAAGCCACTTCTTTTGTTGGTCGTTGAGAACGTTTTCAGGATTTTCAAGCGGTTCTCCTGAGAACTCGGTATCTCCTTCGTGCTCCTCTGTTGCAATTTTCAGCAATAGATCGCGGACCGTTTCAAGTTCGGCAATCGTCTTTTCGTCCAATTCAATACCGACACGCTCACCCACCTCAACGGTTAAGGTCAGCCATTCGAGTGAATCGATACCAAGGTCCGTTTCCAGATGTGAATCAGGCGTCAGGCCATAATCGCTGTAATGGATGGCGAGCCAGTCCCATGTGGTCCTTGCCGCCGTATTTTCGAGCAGATCACGATCTTCACCGGACATCTGCTCCACTCTCATCGGCTTTTTACGCGGTTCTTGCTTGTCACCGTCCCTGGCTTGGTGATAACGCTTTTCCAGCACATGTCGACGGATTTTCCCCAGCCGGGTTCGTGGTAGGGAACGCGCTGTCAGGACAATGTCAGCCAGTTGCCAGTAACTCGGCAGATCTTTGGCGGTTTTTGCTAAAGCATCTGCAAGTTTTTTGCGATCATCCTCGTTTGACCCATCTTCAGGTACAACCAGCGCCACCAGCTGACCATCCTCTTCGAGAACGCCGATCTCCTGAACCTGCGGATTGTGTTCATAAGCCTCTTCGACCTCTTCCGGGGTGATGTTCTCACCACTCTCGGTCACAATAAGGCTGGAGACCCGACCCTGAAGCTTCAGATATCCTTCGTCATCCATCGTCCCGAGATCGCCTGTGCGAAACCAGCCATCGTCGGTCAAGGCTTCTTTTGACTTGTCCGGCAGCTGATAATACCCGGAAAAGACATTGGGGCCGCGCACCAGGACTTCACCATACCCTTCTTGACCGCCGGCACTTTCATTCAGTTTGATCTCGACCCCCTCAACGGCCCGGCCAACGCTTTCAAAGCGCGCCATCCCCGGTGGATTGATGGTCAGCAACGGCGATGTTTCCGTCAATCCGTAACCGATCACCAGCTGCCATCCCAATCCCTCCAAAGAGCGAGCAAGATCGGGATCAAGCGGTGAGCCTCCTGAGGTTAAGAGGCGTAGATGAGACCCGATTTTCCGATGCAGGGGATAAAACACCAGCTTGGCAATATTCAGATTCAATTTGTGCTGGACGAACGAGGTTAGCCGGAGACATTGCCGGAACAAGTATAAAACTGGTTTGCCCTTTTCTTCAAATCGCCCGCGAATAGTGTCAAAAAGGGTACGATAAAGACGAGGTACTCCGCAGATGACGGAGACTTGAGCCTCTTTGATGGCGCGCAAGATCTGTGGCCCGGTCAGGGCCAGAGGCAAGACGATGGGGATTTTTGCCGCCAGCGGAAAAAGCAGTCCTACTGTAAAGGAATAGACATGATGTAACGGCAAGGGAAGCAGGAGTCGATCCTCTTCACGAGCCAGATCTTCGTCGAGGATCCGGTTGATCTGAAAAGTCAGGTTTTTATGGGACAGGGGTACGCCTTTGGGCGGGCCGGTGGTGCCTGAGGTGTAAAACAGGACGGCACCGTCATCTGCGCGGAGTTGCGGCAGTTCAGCTTCTCCTTCAAGTTCCCAGAGGCCCTCGCCATCGTCGCTCTGCGACTTGTCAATAAGCAGGGTTCGGGGCAGATCGTCAATTCGCTCCGTCAACCGCGGGACTCGTTTTTCCTCCGTCAGAATGAAGCGCGGTGCGCAATCTTTGATGATTCGATCAAGCGCATTGGTTTCAAGCTGTACATCCAACGGGACAATTCTACCTCCGGCGCGGATGACCGCCAGACAGGTGATAATCCACTCCGGTGAATTACCGGCCCAAAGAATAACTCGGTCCCCTTTGTCCAATCCGGCATTGATCAGGGTGCCGGCGCAGTGATTTATCTGCTGTTTAAGTGCCGAACGCTGGTGAATGTGGATATCCTTTTTGCTCAGGGAATATAACGCCGAATGGCTCCCCTTCGTTTCAAGGGCATCGATCAAATCCGTGAGGGTGTGGTATGTCTCCTCAGTTGCGACCGACGACTGATTTTGGGCCATAGAAAAAGCTCCTTCAAAAAAACATTTACCGACCCAGGACAACAGCCCCGGATTGGCGCATCTTTTCTAACGCGTTGCGCCCCCCTTCAGGAGTGATGGATCGCGTAGCATTCTTGATCACCAGCATTTCGAACTCGGTTTCAAGGCCATCAAGCACCGAGGCGAGAACACAGACATCCAGAGCCAGACCGCTGACGAAAATGCGTTTAATCCCTTGTTTGTGCAACCAGAAAGCCAATCCGGTTTGATCAAAAACGGAATTCTGGTCCTGATCGAAGCGTGTTCCTTTGGTGACGATTTCAGCTTCAGTAGGTATCTCAAGCTGTGCATGAAAAAGCGCGCCATTGGAATCCTGTACGCAGTGAGGCGGCCACTGACCCCCGTTTTTCTCAAAGCTTGGATGGTGTCTGGGATGCCAGTCCCGTGAGAGGTAGATCGGCACCCTGGCGTCTCGTCCCGCATGCATCCAGGAATTGATGACTGGTACGACTTCATCTCCCCCTTCGACCGGTAAAGTGCCACCTGGGCAGAAATCTCTCTGCACATCCACCACCAGCAACATGTCATTTTTCTGAAATTGTGGAATCTTATCCATTATTCTGTGTCTCCTTTAATAAAGAATGGGTCCTGGCTGGTTAAGGGGTTCTTGCATTTCCAGGAAATGGGCGAAGGGCTGTTCATTAGATCGCTCAGTTAATGTCAACACCACCGGCACAACGGCAATCCTGGTCAGCCAGATCCAAAAAAAGGAAGCACAGGTCAAGATGCACGGTTAAGCAACTGTTCAATCGCTGCGATAACCTTAGCCGATTTAAAGGGTTTAGTAATATATTGATCAGCACCAACCTCTTTGCCTCGTGCCAGGTCCTCGGGGGATTTTTTTGCAGTTAGCAAGATGACTGGGATATTCCGGGTGTGCTGACTGCTTTTGAGCTGCTGACAGACCTCAAATCCTCCCAGGTCCGGCAACATCACGTCGAGAAGCACCAGATCCGGCGGGGCATCAGCAATTGTCTTCAGCGCTGCTGTACCGCTGGTGACCCCCTCGACAGTATAGCCTTTGCTGGTCAGCAGAATAGTTTCCAGCTTCATCAGACTTTCTTCATCTTCAACGATCAGTATTTTTTTCTGCATTGACCTCTCCTTAGATTGTAGCCGTGGAATATGCGCCGGCGAGGCAGATCAGATCCCATTGCGCCAGCAGCAACGGCTTCATCGCGATAAGGATCCGGGTTAGTAAAATAGCAAAGAGAGAACAGGGGCAGTGAATGCCCCCCTTTCCTCTGATCAAGAAAATGCCGTCATCCTGCAACAGAGCACCCATTTTTGTCTGCACAGATAGGTTACGCAAGCGGCAACAATAATCGAAGTTTAAGACTGGTCTACGGTTAAATCCTATCGCATGACAGATGTTTGTCAAATGACCCTCTGTAACAAGAAGCAGGGGTTTTTTAGCCGGTCAAGGAGGTCAGTTTTTTTGACAAGGGTTCGAGATTTGTTACGCTGATAGAAGACAAAGTTGTCATAAAAAAAATGGTCGTTGACATCGTTGCTGAGTGTCAGCGGGGAATCGCGAGAGTCATCCCGCTACTCCGGCAAATCCCACCTGTTGCGGCTAATGCAGTTTGTATTGATTGATTTCAGGTGGGATTGTCTTAACATTAATAGGCAAGGTTGGCTGGTTGTGTAAAAGCAAACGCACAACATACTTGAGTACCAGAAAGGAGGTCTTCAGGATGGTCTTATGTCATTGAGAAAATCAGGTATTGATTAAAACGTGATAAATAGAAGGATGCTAACAAGGGAGGACAATGAAAATGAAAACAAGATATGGAGCAAGCCCCATCCAGGCTCTGATGACCGGAACCGTCCTGGTGTGTTTGAGCGTAATATTGCCGTTGTCGGTATTTGCACAAGGAGTTTCAGACGTAGACATCACCAGTGCCGTTAATACCGAGATGCGGATTGACAACGCCGTCTCGGCGAACAATATTGATGTGTCGACGATAAATGGTGTGGTGACGCTGTCAGGTGCCGTCAGCAACATCCTCGCGAAAGAGCGGGCCCAGGCGTTGGCCGAGGCGACCGTTGGCGTCCGCGCCATTGTCAACCGGATTAATGTCGAACCTGTTACGCCGCGCAGTGACAATGAGCTTGAGATGGCTGTGGAAGACGCCTGGTTGTTAGACCCGGCGACGCAATCCTACCGGCTGGAAGCGGATGTGGAGGGTGGCATTGTGACGATCAAGGGAACCGTCAGTTCGTACGCCGAGAAGGATCTATCCGCAACTGTTGCCAAGGGTGTGAGAGGTGTCAAGGGCATTCTTAACGAGCTTGAGGTTGATTATCAGGTCACCCGAAACGACGCCATGATTCAGAATGAGATTATTGCCCGGCTGGAGAATAATGTCAGAGTTGATGACCTTCTGATCGATGTGGAGGTTGATAATGGTGAGGTCGTGCTGAGCGGCACGGTCGGAAGCCTTCAGGAAAAGTCCCAGGCCTATGGCGATGCGTGGGTGGCCGGAGTGAGTGCGGTTGATATCAGCGGCCTCGAAGTACAATGGTGGACGCGTGACGAAATGCGCCGCACCCAGTCTTACTACACAGGTAGCGATGACGAAATCCAGGAAGTCGTCGAAGATGCCTTATCTTATGATCCGCGGGTCATACCCTATGATATCACTATAGCGGTGTCCGACGGCATGGTCACGCTGAGTGGGACGGTGGACAACCTGGCGGCGAAGCGTGCGGCCGAGAAGGACGCGCGGAACACGCCGGGTGTGTGGCGGGTGACTAATAACATCAAGGTTCGTCTGGATGTGCCGGCAGATGATCAGTTAGAGGCGCGGGTTGCGGCGGCACTGTTGGATGACCCGTACGTCGAGCGCTTTGAAGTTAACGTGGATGCTTATAACGGTTGGGTTTACCTTGCCGGCGATGTAAACACTTCCTTCGAGAAGAACCACGCCGAGCGCGTCACCGAGAGAGTTCAGGGCGTTGTCGGAGTGGTCAACTACCTTGAATATAACTACCTCTGGGCATGGTCACCCGACTGGGAGATCCAGGAAGAGGTGAGAAGTCAGCTCAGATGGAGCCCATTTGTCGATGCGAGCGGTATCAACGTCGCGGTTAATGACGGCGTGGTCACCTTGATCGGCACGGTGAGCTCGTGGAGTGAACGCGAGGATGCAGAAAAGAACGCCTTCCAGGGCGGCGCTAAAGACGTGATCAACAGCCTGGATGTGGATTATCGAGCCTACGGTCCATACGGGCCGGGCTACTACGGATCGCCAGAATATCGTGGCCCGAACTACTACGGGGCCTATTATGAACCATACTAGTAGTTCTGTTTGATAGAGCCTCATCAGGCCGCTGGATGTTTGCGGATCACGTAAGTGCTAATCAGCAGGGGTAATGATAAACCAAAAAACAATAGCACAAAACAACCCGACTTCCCGCCCTATCATGATCGTATGATGGGGCGGGCTTTTTTTGAGCGTATCAAATGACAGTTATTGCTGCGATTTGGCTTGTTTTGCTTTTCGTTGGAAATCCACCCAGATCCATACTCCACTGATAATCAGCCAGACAAGACCCAGACCAATCAGACTGTGGTAGATCCAGCCGATCAGGCCCGGGCCGTAGTGCATCTTGGCCATCATCACATTCCATGTCGTTTTTACAGCAGCCGGCGCGTTCTCCGAGAGCGCCGCGGTGATTTGACTGAAGACGCCGTAGGTCAGTACCAGGCCACTGACCGTTTGCAGTAAAAGAAACGGTGCGAGAAGGATACCTGTGCGCCGGTGCCAGCGCCGTATGCTGCCTTGATTCATGATTTAGTCAAGCCTCCTTGCAATTGTGAAACAAAATCAGCGTCTCTCTGACCAGGGCTGTCAGCCCGGGCAAGAACTCAGCTTCTACTTTAGATACTCGCGCGTCAACGGCAACACAGATGCCCCGGATTTAACCGCCAGAATCTGATAAACAGAAATCCAGTGCTGTGCAAAACCGTGGGCGCAGCCCGCCAGATAAACCCGCCAGATGCGCCAGCGTTTATCACCGGCCAGGGCGCGCAACTGTTCGCTGTTTTCTTCAAAACGCCGGGTCCAGTGGTTAAGGGTCATGACATAGTGGCGACGGAGACTTTCCATGTCGACCGCCTCGAGCCCTGCGGCGCTCATTTCCCGCAGCGCCAGGGAAAGGTGGGGCAGTTCGCCGTTAGGAAAAACATACTGATCGATAAATGCACCGCCGCCAAGGGGTGATTGGCAGGAATCGGGATCGCTGGAGGTAATACCGTGATTTAAAACCGTGCCGTTGTCTTTGAGCAGTTCATTGATCTTATTGAAATAAGGACGTAAATTTTTCAATCCCACGTGCTCAAACATGCCGACGCTGGCAATCCGATCGAATTTTCCGCGGACGTCACGATAATCTTCAAGTCGAACCTCGCAGCGATCGGTCAGTCCGGCTGCTGCAATCCGCTCTTGTGCCAGTTCATACTGATTGCGCGAGAGAGTTACACCCACGGCTTTGGCGCCGTATTTTTTTGCGGCCCGTATAATCAGGCTCCCCCAACCACAGCCGATATCTAGTAAATGGTCGCCGGATCGCACATTGAGTTTATTCAGAATCAGATCAATTTTTTGTAGTTGAGCAGCTTCCAGGCTGTCATTTTCATGGTGAAAATAACCGCAGGAATAAACCATTTCAGAGTCAAGCCAGAGGCGATAAAACTCATTTGATACATCATAATGGTAGGTGATTGACTCCTTATCTATTTTGCGGCTGTGTAAGGAACGTTTCGGTTTGCCACGTTTCTCCTGGTTTTCACCGGAGCCGGCGGCAAGTTGAGTGGCGATGTCAATGACGTCAGTAGCGCGACCCTCAACATCAATTTTCCCTTCAACATAGGCGTGCCCCAGGGAGTCAAGGGTCGGATTGAGAAAATAGCGGATGCCGGCAAGATCGGGAACTTTTAAAGCAACGCGTGGGGTATCAGCCAGATCGACCCGGGTTCCATTCCAGAGCTGAATACGCAAGGAGATATCACGATCACGCAGTTGATTAACAACCCCATCAAATGATTTTTGCCAGAGCATAGCGGTGTCTCCTCCCCAGGTGTAGGAATCTACTGATATTATCTGCCGAAATTAGCGACATTTACCGGTATCCTGTAACTCATAAAATGTCGCAAAGATTGTGCAGGAATGTGGCGGGCCAACAAGGCATGACTAATGCTGCCTGGCCATAGCTAATCAGCATTGGTCATAACACCCTTGACGCGTCAAAAGACAAGCAAGATGCGATAGATTATGGGTTTCAGGGTACTAACTAGAGGCTATCGTAAAATGTAATGAATGCAACCGAACATGGGGAATTGTAAGGGAATGTTTTAAACTGGTTGTACTGTGACACAAACCAGGTGAAAAATTGTCCTGAAGTGGGAGCTGCTGGCTCGAGT